>CABUTN010000019.1 GCA_902494565.1 uncultured Collinsella sp.
CCGTTCCTTCAACTGGGAAAACGACGCCCCCGTGGCCTGAATAGGGCCTCGGGGGCGTTCGGCTAACTGCGGGAACGGCCTATCCGCTCAATGTGTTCGGCTGAGATCGGAAATCAACCCGCGTGTCACAGCGGAGCTGATTCAGTTGAGATTGCCTGAACATTCCGCCCCTCTTTACACCCTCGGGTATACTCAAAAGCTACTGATTCGATTTGATACCCAGCAACAGCAGAGGGGATAGTATATGTGCGGTTTTGTCGGTTTTGTCGGTGGGACGGATAACCAATCCGAGGTGCTCACCAAGATGATGGACCGCATCGTCCATCGTGGTCCCGACATGGGCGGTCAGTTTATCGACGGCCGCGTTGCCCTCGGCTTCCGCCGCCTGTCGATCCTCGACCTGACCGAGGCTGGCGCCCAACCCATGGCCAACGAGGACGGTAGCGTCGTCATTGTCTTCAACGGCGAGATCTACAACTTCCAAGAACTTCGTTCCGAGCTCGAGGCCAAGGGCTACAAGTTCCACTGCGGCGCCGACACCGAGAGCCTCCTACACGGCTACGAGGAGTGGGGCGAGGCCGTCCTCGATCGCCTGCGCGGTATGTACGCCTTCGTCATCTGGGACAAAAAGAAGAACAAGCTTTTTGGCGCCCGCGACATCTTTGGCATCAAGCCGCTTTACTACTATCCCATGGCCGATGCGGGCGACGGCGCTCCGGGCGTGCTCTTTGGTTCCGAGATCAAGAGCTTCCTTGACTACCCGCACTTCCACAAGGCGGT
Organism: uncultured Collinsella sp.; assembly: GCA_902494565.1. GTDB lineage: Bacteria > Actinomycetota > Coriobacteriia > Coriobacteriales > Coriobacteriaceae > Collinsella. Next base: position 781 of record CABUTN010000019.1, read on the forward strand.
CAACAAAAAGGCCCTGCGTCCGTACATGACGCTGCAGTATTCGGCAACCGAGGAGACCTTCTTCGAGGGTGTCTACAAGCTGCCGCCGGCGCACTACTTTACCGTCGATATCCCGACCGGCAAGATGAACATCGAGCGCTACTGGGATTGCGATTACTCTGCCGTCGAGAAGCCGTTCGAAGAGTATGTCGATGAGCTGGACGAGGTCGTGCACGAGAGCGTCGAGGCCCATCGCATCGCCGACGTCAAGGTCGCGTCGTTCCTCTCCGGTGGCGTCGACTCCAGCTACATCGCCGCTTGCCTCATGCCCGACAAGACCTTCTCGGTGGGCTTTGACTACAAGAACTTTAACGAGACCAACTACGCCAAGGAGCTTTCCGATAAGCTCGGCGTCGAGAACGTTCGCAAGATGATTACCGCCGACGAGTTCTTCGGTGCGCTCGAGGACATCCAGTATCACATGGACGAGCCGCAGTCCAACCTGTCTTCCGTGCCGCTGTGGTTCTTGGCCGAGATGGCCCGCAAGGACGTCACCGTCGTGCTTTCGGGCGAAGGCGCCGACGAGCTCTTTGGCGGCTACGCCTACTACGAGGACACGGTCCCGGTGCGCAAGTACAAAAAGATGGTGCCGCTGCCCGTCCGTCGCGCGCTCGGTAACCTGGCGCTGCATATGCCGTACTTCAAGGGACATAACTTCCTGGTCAAGGGTGCCGAGATCCCCGAGAAGTCGTTCCTGGGACAGGCTCTGGTATGGCCGGAGCGCGAGGTCGACGGCGTGCTCAAGCCCGAGTACAACACCGGCGATGGCGCCTTCGAGCTTGCCGCTCCCATCTATGCGCGCGTGAAGGGTCAGCCCGAGCTGGTCAAGAAGCAGTACCTGGACATGAACATGTGGCTCCCGGGCGACATTCTGCTCAAGGCCGACAAGATGTGCATGGCACACTCACTGGAGCTGCGCGTGCCCTTCCTGGACCGCAAAGTCATGGAGTTCGCCGAGCACATTCCCGACCGCTACCGCATCAACGAGAACGGCAACAAACAGGTACTCCGCCACGCTGCCAACAAGTCGCTGCCCGATGAGTGGGCCACCCGTCCCAAGGTGGGCTTCCCGGTGCCGATTGTCTACTGGCTGCGCGAGCAAAAGTGGTACGACTATGTCAAGGAGTACTTCACCGCGCCGTGGGCAAGCGAGTTCTTCGATACCGACGAACTCATGCACCTGCTCGATCTGCACTTTGCGGGCAAGGGCGATTTCCAGCGCAAGATCTATACGCCGCTCGTGTTCTTGGTGTGGTACAAGCGCTTCTTTATCGACGAGGACCAGCCCGCTGTTCAGGCTGCCTAGCCTCGGCTGACGAACGCCTGCGCGTAACGGCTCCTCCGGGAGCCGTTTATGCGTGGGTGCGTTTCAGTTACTATAAAACCGTCCCTGCCAAATGGCTGAGAAAGGTGAAAGATGCACCATTCGGATTCCGCGACCGTGACCACGGTCGATACGCTTGCCAAGCTTCTCGATGTGTGCGGCGAGCTGCGCGCATCAGAGCAGGTTGACGAGCGTGCCGTGACCGGCTGCTCGTTTGATTCGCGCGCGGTCTCGGCAGGTGACGTGTTCTTCTGCAAAGGTGCTGCCTTTAAGCCCGCGTTTTTGAGCATGGCGCTCGATGCGGGCGCCGTCGCATTTGTGTGCGAGGAGTCACTGGTCGAGTCTCTGGAGCCGCTGGCGCAGGAGGGCGGTGCTGCGATGCTGGTTGTTGATAGCGTTCGCACGGCCATGGCCCTGTTGCCGCCGGAGGTCTACGACCGTCCCGACCACGACGTCAAGATCGTGGGTATCACCGGTACCAAGGGAAAGACCACGGCCGCTTTTATGCTCCAGTCGATTATCAAAGCGGCGGGCGAGTCCTGCGGCATGATCGGCTCGGTGAGTACCGACGATGGCATCGAGTGCTACGAGAGCACCAATACTACGCCCGAGGCCCCCGAGGTCTGGCGCCATATCGCCAACTGCCGCACGTCCGGTCGCCAGTCCATGGTCATGGAGGTTTCGAGCCAGGCGCTCAAGTACCAACGCGTCGAGAATCTGCCGTTTGACGTGGCGTGCTTCCTCAACATCGGCCGCGACCACATCTCGCCGATCGAACACCCCACGTTTGAGGATTATTTTGAGAGCAAACTCAGGATCTTTGACCAGGCAAAGACCGCCGTGGTGAATCTGGGCACCGAAGAGGTCGACCGTGTGCTGGAGGCAGCGTCGACGGCCGAGCGCTTGGTGACCGTTGGCGTCGAGCATCCCGAGGCAAGTCTGTGGGCGAGCGACGTACGCATGGTCGGCTTTAGCATCGAGTTCAACTTGCATGGCCTGTGTGCCGACGAGTCCGAGGCGGGGGAGAAGGTCCTGCTGGGCATCGCGGGCGACTTTAACGTGGAGAACGCGCTGGTCGCTATCGCCGCCGCGCGCGAGATCGGCATCGGTATCGAGGCTATCAAGAAGGGCCTCTCCAAACTGCGTGTGCCGGGCCGTATGGAGGTCGTGGAGTCGAAGGACGGCCGCGTGATCTGCGTCGTCGACTATGCGCACAACCAGCTTTCGTTCCGTTCGCTTTTCTCGTCGGTCAAGCGCGCGTTTCCCGCCAGCCCGGTCATCGCGGTGTTTGGCGCTGCCGGCGGCAAGGCGCAGGAGCGCCGCGAGCAGCTTCCGCGCGAGGCCGCACCGTATTCCGACCTGATGATCTTTGCCAATGAGGACCCGGCTCACGAGGACCCGATGAAGGTCTGTCGCGAGCTTGCCGAACATGTTCCCGACGATACGCCGAACAAGATCATCCTCGATCGCGAAGCTGCCGTGCATGCGGCGTTCAAGGCGGCGCGCGAGGAGTACGTCAACCCCGATGCTCCTACCATTGTCTTGCTGCTGGCAAAGGGTGACGAGGAGCTCATGCATGTGGGCGACGAGTTCGTGCCCATCGAGAGCGACCTTTCGTTGGCCAATCGCCTGATCGATGTTACCCAGTTTGACTAATGAACCATGATGGCGGCGGCGCCCTGAGTGCGCTGTCGCCATAAGCGTGTTCCCTCAATCAAAACATGCCGTCCAAGTCCAAATCCTTCTACGTAAACGGAGTAACCATGTCCCACAATACCCTGCCGACCGTTGCCGAGCTTTCGGGCGAGATGCGCGAGCGCTTGGCCAAGGTCAAGTACGTCTTTACCGACCTGGATGCCACGATGCTTGCACCCGGCTCGTGCGTGCTGCGCGACAACGACGGCAACCCCTCGACCAAACTCGTCGAGGCCGTCGTGGCGCTCGCTCGCGCTGGTATTCAGGTGGTTCCCACCTCGGGCCGCAACCGTACCATGATCCACGAGGACGCGCGCGTGCTCGGCCTCAACTCCTACATCGGCGAGATGGGCGGCCTGGTCATGTACGATCTCAAAGCCAACGATTGGGAGTATCTGACCGGCGACATGTCCTACGACCCCTCTTGCGGCCTCACGCCGCACCAGGTGATCGAGCAGACCGGCGTGTGCGAGAAGATCCTCGCCCGCTGGCCGCACAAGATCGAGTATCACAACGACATGTCGACCGGCTACAAATACCGCGAGGTCACCGTCGGCATGCGCGGCGATGTGCCCGACGATGAGGTTCAGGCCATCCTGGACGAGGCCGGCTGCGGTCTGATTTGGGCTTGCAACGGCCACCTGACTCACCTGTCCAAGCCGACGACGCTCGAGCTCGATCGCGTCGAGGACGGTCGCGCATTCAACATCAACCCCGCGGGCCTCAACAAAGGCGTCGCCATTGCGCGCTTCTGTGAGCACCTAGGGATCGAGCGCGAGGAGACGTTGGCGCTCGGCGACTCCGAGTCCGACTTCTACATGGCCGATCACGTGGGCACGTTCTGCCTAGTCGAGAATGGCCTGACGAGCGCCGGCGCGCCCGAGTTTCTGGCTGCTTGCGAGAACGCTTTCGTTACGCGCGGCAAAATTGTCGACGGTTGGGCGGCGACGGCAGAGCTGCTGGTCGCGGCGCGTTCGTAGCGCGGCGTCGCCGCACTTGGACATGTCTTTTCGAGAGAGACTGGTGAGGTAATGTCCGATATCGAGAATTCGGCAGGTGATACGCGCCCGATTGGCGTGTTCGATTCTGGTTTGGGCGGTCTGACGGTTGCGCGCGCCATTGCGACGGCGCTGCCGCACGAGTCCGTCTACTACTTCGGCGACACCAAGCGCTGCCCCTACGGCACGCGCACCGAGGATGAGGTGCGCTCGTTTGCGTTGCAGGCGGGTCGTTGGCTTTCGAAGCACGACGTCAAGATTATGGTCATCGCCTGCAACACGGCGACCGCTGCGGCCTTGCGTCTGGCCCAGCAGGTGCTCGACGTTCCCGTGATCGGTGTGATCGCGCCGGGTGCCCGTGCGGCAATCAACAGCACGCGTACGCGTCGCGTGGGCGTGCTCGCCACCAACCTCACCATTCGCTCGGGCGCCTACACGCGCGCCATTCAGGACCTGGATGCCGGCGTCGATGTATACGGCTGTCCTGCCTCGAGCTTTGTCGAGGTTGTCGAACACGAGCTCGCCTCGGGTGCACATCTGCAGGAACAGTGGCTTGAGAACGAGGATATCTTCGATACGCCTGCCGTGCGTGCGCTGGTGGGTGCCACGGTTGAGCCGCTGCGCGACCACGGTATCGATACCGTGGTGCTCGGCTGTACGCATTTTCCGCTGTTGGTGGGACCTATCCGCCATGCGCTGGGGCCTGGGGTGCGCGTCGTGAGTTCCGCCGAGGAGACCACACGCGAGCTGACCGATATCCTCACGCGCCGCGAGCAGCTGGCGGGCGACACCGCCGAGCCGCAGCATCGTTTTGCCACGACGGCCGATAACATTGCCGAGTTTGCGGTGGCGGGCAGCTTTATCTTTGGTCAGCCGCTCAAGAGCATCGAACATATCGATATCGATGAGCTGAAATAGATGTAAGGCAGCCGCCAAAGCCTTCGCCACATTTTTGCCGAAAGGATATTTCTATGGAGTACATGCAGGTCAACCGTGCCAATGGTCGCGCCGCCAACGAGTTGCGTCCCGTTAAGCTCACCCGTGGCGTCATGAAGCACGCCCACGGTTCGTGCCTGGCCGAGTTTGGCGATACGCGCGTGCTGTGCGCTGCCACCATCGAGGAGGGCGTGCCGGGCTGGCGAAAGGGAGCTAAGGCCGGCTGGGTGACCGCGGAATACGCCATGCTGCCTGCGTCGACCGGCAAGCGCTGCAAGCGCGAGCACGCCAACCGCAAGGGTCGCTCCATGGAGATCGAGCGCCTCATTGGCCGCAGCCTGCGTACCGTCGTCAACATGAAGGCGCTCGGCGAGTACACCGTCACCGTCGACTGCGACGTGATCCAGGCCGATGGCGGTACACGTACGGCGAGCATTACCGGTGCCTGGGTGGCGCTGCACGACGCCCTCGCCATGTGGGTCGAGGCGGGCAAGATCGAGCGCATCCCGCTTACCGGCCAGGTGGCTGCCATCTCCATGGGCGTTGTCGACGGCAATACGCTGCTTGACCTCGATTATTCCGAGGACAGCCATGCCGAGGTCGACATGAACCTCGTCGCCACCGAAACCGGTGAGATGATCGAGCTCCAGGGCACCGGCGAGCAGGCGCCCTTCGACCGCAAACGCCTCAACGCCCTGCTTGACCTGGGCGACAAGGGTATCGCCGAGCTCATCGAGCTTCAGCGCCAAGTCATCGCCTAACCTGCCAAAAAGGGACAGGTTTATTTTGGCAGGTTTTATCTGCTGAAATGCTGCGTTGAAAGGTCCGATTGCCTGAGAGGGGAGAGGTCAAGTGCCCAAACGCCCCTCACGCGGCATTGATATAGAGACAAGGAGGCCAGTCATGGCACTTGAGAAGATTGACATCGACACCCTTGACCCGGCGGCGACCATCGTCGTGGCAACTGGAAACGCTCATAAGCTCACCGAGATCGAGGCCATTTTGGGCAAGGTCATGCCCGAGGTGCGCTTTGTGGCGCTCGGCCAGCTGGGCGATTTTGAGGACCCCGAGGAAAACGGCACGACGTTTTTGGAGAACGCCATCATCAAGGCCCAAGCCGCGGTCGAAGAGACGGGGCTCATGGCCATTGCCGACGATTCGGGCTTGGTCGTTGATGCCCTGGACGGCGAGCCGGGCGTGTATAGCGCGCGCTATGCGGGCGTGCACGGCGACGATGCCGCCAACAACGCCAAGCTGCTCGTTAACCTGGAAGGCGTGGCCGACGAGGATCGCACCGCGCGCTTTATGAGCGTCGTTGCGCTCATCGACACGGACGGTTTGGTCACCTATGGTGAGGGCGCCTGCGAGGGCACTATCGCACACGAGGGCCGCGGCGATCACGGCTTTGGCTACGACCCGCTGTTCCTGCCGGTCGACACGCCGGGCAAGACCATGGCCGAGCTGACGGCTGACGAGAAGAACGCCATCAGCCATCGTTTCCACGCGCTCGAGCATCTGTCCGCCAAGCTGACGGGCGAGGAGTAGACCGTGCGTGCGGTGGTGCAGCGCGTGCTCAACGCCGGCGTGACGGTCGACGGCGAGTGCGTGGGCCGCATTGGACGCGGCTACCTGGTGCTGCTGGGTGTGGGCCATGGCGATACGCGTGCCGAGGCCGACAAGCTGTGGGGCAAGCTCCGCGGGCTGCGTATCAACGAGGACGAGAACGGCAAGACCAACTTGGCGCTTGCCGATGTCGACGGCGAGGTGCTCGTGGTGTCGCAGTTCACGCTGTTCGCCGACTGCCGCCACGGTCGCCGTCCGTCGTTTACGGATGCCGGCGCACCCGATGTTGCCAACGAGCTCTACGAGTACTTCTTGACGCTTGTGCGCGAGGACGTTGAGCATGTGGCGCACGGTATCTTTGGCGCCGACATGAAGGTCGACCTGGTCAACGACGGCCCATTCACCATCGTCTTGGACACCGACAACCTTTAGGTTACGCGGTTTTACCAAACCGCGTAACAACTGGTCATGCGAGATTGTCGTCTGGTACGTATTTGGGACGGGGCTTATTTAGCTACTTGCGTATGGCGGCAGCAGGGTGCTATAGTATTAGAGTTTTGTCTATCTTAGGGGTATTATCCCCTTTTTGAATTGCACCTTCTGGAGGCCCTGTTCATGGAAGAGATGGAAGTCAATCACGTCGACGACATCCACGAGAAGCTGACCGATATGGTGGGCGATCGCGTCAAGGTTAAGGCCAACATGGGCCGTACCCGCGTCGTCGAGCGCATGGGCACCATCAAGAGCGTCCACCCGGCCGTCTTCATTGTCGAGGTTGACGAGCGTCGTGGCCGCAAGTCGCGTCAGTCCTACCAGTATATCGATGTGCTCACCGGTCAGGTCGAGCTGTTCGACCCCGAGAGCGGCGAGCATATCTTTACCCCGCTCGGCAATCAGCTCGAGGAGCATTAACGGTGACCGATCGGTCCCTGACTCTTTCCGCGCCGGCAAAGATTAACCTCTACCTGGGGGTTCATACCGAGCGCGATGACCGCGGCTACCACAGGGTCGATTCCCTGATGGCAGCCGTCGGTCTTTCCGATACCGTGACGGTCACGCCGGCACAGGCGCTGGCCGTTCAGACGGTTCCGGCATCAGATTTTCCCATGCAAGAGAATACGGCGTATCGGGCTGCGGTTGCTATGGCCGAGCATTATGGTCGCGAGGCAAACATCTGCGTGACGATTGAGAAGCGCATTCCATTGTGCGCCGGCTTGGGCGGCCCCTCGACGGATGCGGCCGCGGTCATTGTCGCCTTGGCGGAGTTCTGGGGAATTGATCGCACCGACCCCGCGCTCGACGACATCGCGCGCGGCATTGGTGCTGACGTCCCGTTCTTTTTGCATGCGAGCCCTGCGTTCTACGTAGGTGGAGGAGACGTGCTGGCAACTGAGTACCCCGCGCTGCCCGCAACGCCCGTCGTGTTGGTCAAGCCGCGCGAGGCGAGCGTTTCGACAATTGAGGCCTATCGACGTTTTGACGAGGCCCCGGTGCCTGCGGACAAGCCCGGCGCGATAGCTTCTGCCTTGCGTGCTGGTGATGCCGAGACGGCATATGCACTCATCCATAACAACCTGGGTGTCATTTCCGCACAGATGGAGCCGCAGATTCAAACGGTCCTCGACTGGCTGCGTAAACAGGACGGCACCGTTGCTGTAGATGTGTGCGGATCGGGTGCCTGCTCGTTTGCCATTTGCGACACCGCCGACATGGCCGAAAGGCTTGCCGACGCTGCCCAGCAAAACGGCTGGTGGTCCTGCGCGACTGAGCTTATTCCCAACACGGTTCAAATCGACGCGCCAAAGAAATAAAAATTTCTCTAGCACGCGGCGAAAATCTTTGTTACTATAGTCGAGCTAACGGGTTGTGGCTCAGTTTGGTAGAGCACTGCGTTCGGGACGCAGGGGTCGCTGGTTCAAATCCAGTCAACCCGACCAGAGCATGAGGAGGGACCGCTTCTTGCGGTCCCTTTTTTTAGCTAGTGTTGTGATACCGCGATACCCGCGGTATACTCATTCGAGCTTGTCTCGCTGTATTGTGGAGGTCTACATGTTTGGACTGAGGGCTCCTGAGCTCATCATTATTCTCGTCGTTGTCCTGATTATCTTCGGGCCCAAGAACCTGCCGAAGCTCGGCAAGTCCCTCGGCTCTACCGTCAAGAATATCCGTGAGGGTATGGAGGGCGACGATAAGGCCGAGACCAAGCAGGCCGAGGAGGTCGTGGTCGAGCAGTCCGAGGAGGACAAGGAGATCGCTGAGCTCGAGGCCAAGCTCGCTGCTGCCAAGAAGAAGCAGGCAGAGGACAGCGACGCGGACGCAGAGTAGTCCCATCCCTTTGGGGTGAGCACCTGACCGGCTTGCCCGCAGGCTAGCCGGTCTTTTTCGTTTTGTTGACAGTTGATTGTTTGATCAGAGTTGGGGAGATATCCGTATGGACGCAAGCCAGATCGTACTGACCGCTGAGGGCCGCCAGAAGCTCGTCGAGGAGCTCGCTTGGCGTGAGGGCGATTACGCCAAGGAGATCGTCGAGGACATCAAGGAAGCCCGCGCGTTCGGCGACCTTTCGGAGAACTCCGAGTACGATGCCGCCAAGGACAAGCAGGCCCAGAATGCTGCTCGTATCGCCGAGATCCAGGCCATTCTTGCCAACGCTCAGGTTGCTGCCACTACGGGCGATCTGACCGTCTCCATCGGTTCCACCGTTTCGCTGATTGATCCCAACGGCGAGGTCATGGAAGTCACGCTCGTTGGTACCACCGAGACCAACTCGCTCGAGCACAAGATTTCCAACGAGTCTCCGGTCGGTCACGCCATCATCGGTCACGGCGAGGGCGACTCCGTCGAGGTCGTTACGCCTTCCGGCAAGACTCGCGTCTACACCATCGCCAAGATCGCACGCTAGACCACGGTCCCGCGTAAAGGTATGTTTTCGCTCCCTGGGACCGAATCCTGGGGAGCGTTTTAGTTTGAGGAGCTAACTTATGGCAGAGAACCAGAACGCCGCCGATCAGGCATCGACGCTCAACGACGAGCGCGCCACCCGCCTGGCCAAGCGCGCCGCCCTGTTCGAGGCGGGCCAGAACCCCTATCCCGAGCACTCTGAGCTTGAGGACTACGTCGCCGATATCGAGACTAAGTACGCCGATCTTGCCGATGGTGAGGACACCGAGGATGTCGTGAAGATCGCCGGCCGTGTGGTCGCCAAGCGCGGTCAGGGCAAGATCATGTTCATCGTCGTGCGCGATGCGACTGCCGAGATTCAACTGTTCTGCCGCATCAACGACATGGACGAGGCTGCCTGGAATACGCTCAAGGCCCTCGACCTGGGCGACATCCTGGGCGTGACCGGCGTGGTCGTGCGCACCCAGCGCGGCCAGCTTTCCGTTGCTCCTAAGAGCGCGACCCTGCTTGCCAAGGCCGTTCGTCCGCTGCCCGAGAAGTTCCACGGTCTTTCCGACAAGGAGACCCGCTATCGCCAGCGCTATGTCGACCTGATCGCCAACGACGACGTTCGCGAGACCTTCCGTAAGCGTTCGCAGATTCTCTCCACCTTCCGTCGCTTTATGGAGTCCGACGGCTACATGGAGGTCGAGACCCCCATCCTGCAGACCATCCAGGGCGGCGCTACTGCCAAGCCGTTCATTACCCACTTCAACGCGCTCGATCAGGAGTGCTACCTGCGTATTGCCACCGAGCTGCACCTCAAGCGCTGCATTGTCGGTGGTTTTGAGCGCGTGTTCGAGATCGGCCGCATCTTCCGTAACGAGGGCATGGACCTTACCCACAACCCCGAGTTCACCACGATGGAGGCCTACCGTGCCTTCTCCGACCTCGAGGGCATGAAGGCACTCGCCCAGGGTGTCATCAAGGCTGCCAACAAGGCCATCGGCAACCCCGAGGTCATCGAGTACCAGGGCCAGACCATCGACCTTTCTGGTGAGTGGGCCAGCCGTCCCATGACCGACATCGTCTCCGACGTGCTCGGCAAGCAGGTCACCATTGACACGCCAGTCGAGGAGCTTGCTGCCGCCGCGCGCGAGAAGGGCCTGGAGATCAAGCCCGAGTGGACTGCTGGCAAGATCATCGCCGAGATTTACGATGAGCTGGGCGAGGACACCATCGTCAACCCGACGTTCGTGTGCGATTACCCCATCGAGGTCAGCCCGCTTGCCAAGCGTTTTGAGGACGACCCGCGCCTGACGCACCGCTTTGAGCTGGTTATTGCCGGTCACGAGTACGCCAACGCGTTCTCCGAGCTCAACGACCCGGTCGACCAGGCCGAGCGCTTTGCCGCCCAGATGGCCGAGAAGGCCGGCGGTGACGACGAGGCCATGGAGTACGACGAGGACTACGTGCGCGCCCTCGAGTACGGTATGCCTCCCGCGGGCGGCATTGGCATCGGCATCGACCGCGTGGTCATGCTGCTCACCAACCAGGCTTCTATCCGCGACGTGCTGCTGTTCCCGCACATGAAGCCCGAGAAGGGTTTCCAGTCCGGTGCCGCTGCCGCCAAGGCTGCCGAGGCCGGCAACGCCGCGAGCCCGTTCGTTAAGTCGCTTAAGCCCACGCTCGATTACTCCAAGATCGCCGTTGAGCCGCTGTTTGAGGAGTTCGTCGACTTTGATACCTTCTCCAAGAGCGACTTCCGCGCTGTGAAGGTCAAGGCATGCGAGGCCGTCAAGAAGTCCAAGAAGCTGCTGAACTTTACGCTCGACGACGGCACCGGCACCGACCGCACCATCCTCTCCGGTATTCACGCTTATTACGAGCCCGAGGACCTGGTTGGCAAGACCTTGCTCGCCATCACCAACCTGCCTCCGCGCAAGATGATGGGTATTCCCAGCTGCGGCATGCTGATCAGCGCTGTCCACGAGGAGGAGGGCGAGGAGCGCCTCAACCTGATCCAGCTCGACGCCTCCATCCCCGCCGGCGCAAAGATGTACTAACTTGTTACGCGGTTCTACGAACCGCGTAACGGCTCGACGCTGCGCGGGCCGCATTTGGACAATCTGACGTTCAACTTCAAGGGCGCGACCTAGGTGGTTACGCGGGTTTGCCAACCCGCGTAACCAGTTGACGCTGCGCGCCGCCCAGGGCGACAATTTGTCATTCAAAAGGCAAGGCATGACCAGAAGGTCTATGCCTTGCCTTTTTCATGCCAACTTGTTCGCCCTGGACGTCGCTCGCTGTCCGTCCTCTACCTGCGGCGTTGACTTGGTTGACACTTAGAACATCGATGTAGTCATTGGGGACGTTATTAAACGACTACCCACGGCTATTGCGCACATGGCTCGCATGACAGCCGTCTCTTTTATGTTTCCTTTAGCCGTTGCTGCCTAGGATGGGGGTTAGTCGGTAGGAAGGGAGCGTCTATATGGACGACGCGAGCGAGCGTTCAATCGAAGAGGACATGCTCGATCAGTTCAATTACTTTGATGATGAGGACGAGGAGCTGATCGACCGTCGCGAGCCAGCGCCGCTTGATTCCTTTGATCTGGTCGATGAAGAGACTGATGAGGTTGAGGACGAATCAACGGAGCCCCCACAGCCTTCGCGCCTTGACTCGCTGCTTTCGAGAGCCCCCATGCACCACGGCGTTCGTGCCGGCGCGCTCCATATGAAAACTGACTGGCACCAGATCGTGACGGCAGGCGATGAGCTTGCCGTCGATGCGCCGCTCACCGATAAATCATCCATCATCTGCCGCACCGGCATGCTTATGCTGGCAAGCGGAACGGGTGCCTGGCGCGTGCGCGATACCATGAATCGTGTTGCCGCCGTACTCGGTGTCACCATCCACGTTGACTTAAGTCTTCTGTCGTTTGAGTGCACCTGCATCGAAGATGGCCACTGCTTTAACGAGGTTGTCAGCCTGCCCACAACGGGAGTCAATACCCATCGCATTTGGATGATGGAGAGCTTCTTAAAGGAAATCGAGACGTATGGGCGCCGGTTTACCGTGCACGAATACCACGAGATGCTCAAGACCGTTGAGAGTTCAAAACCCGATTACTCTCCCTGGCAACAGGGCCTTGCGGCAGCTTGTGCTTGCGGCGCCTTCGTCTTTTTGCTCGGCGGCGGCCCTATCGAGATGGCCTGCGCGTTTGTGGGCGCGGGTGTCGGCAACTTTGCCCGCTCCCATATTCTCAAGCAAGGCCTTGGTCAGTTCAGCGCGCTGACGACCGGCGTTGCGCTCGCTTGCGTTTCGTATCTGCTGGCATTGCTCGGCCTTGGCCAGGTCATACCGGGGGCAATGTCGCACCAAGAAGGCTATATCGGCGCCATGCTCTTTGTGATTCCCGGCTTTCCGCTCATTACGGCGGGCCTCGACATCGCCAAGCTCGACATGCGAAGCGGTATCGAGCGCCTTTCATATGCCGTATCGATTATTGTGATGGCGACCCTCGTAGGTTGGATGGTTGCCGAGTGTGTTGGCCTGGCGCCGGACGACTTTGCCCCACTGGGCCTTTCGCCGCTTGCCCTTACGCTCCTGCGCGTGGTGATGAGCTTCGTTGGCGTATTCGGCTTCTCGGTGATGTTCAACAGCCCGGTAAAGATGGCCGCGGCAGCTGGGTTGATCGGCGCCGTGTCCAATACCCTGCGTCTGACCCTTGTCGATGCGCCGACGATGATTCCCTTCCTGGGCCTCAGCACGGGAATGCCTCCCGAGGCAGCAGCGTTTATCGGCGCGCTGGTATCGGGGCTGCTCGCAAGCTTGGCTGAAGTCAAGCTCACCTACCCGCGCATCGCCCTCACGGTGCCTTCGATTGTCATTATGGTGCCGGGCTTGTATCTGTATCGCTCGATGTATTACATGTGCACCTTCGACACGGTCAATATGCTCGGCTGGTTTGTGCGCGCAGTGCTCATCGTAGCGTTTCTGCCCGTTGGACTGGGTGTGGCGCGTACGCTCACCGACCCTCGCTGGCGCCACACCAGCTAATTGGTACAAGGGGGACAGGTTACTTTGCACCAAATGAGTTGCGGTGAAATAGGGACTGAATTGCTGCTTAAAGGGTCAAAACAGTCCGTATTCCACCGCAACTTATGGGGTCGGGGGATTATCGGTGCCCTGCATCTTCATAAACTCAACGCTTACGAAGCGCATGCGTTTCGTGCTAGGCTGGTTCCACCACATAAGTAGTCGCAGACGCGCGTACCACGGGCGGGCGAGATGAAGTTCCAACAGCTCCATCTTGCCCGCCCGTTTTTGTTGCGTGGCGCCGCGGTACAACACAGAGAGGAATCTGCCCTTTATGCCTATCAACAAACGAGAGAGCCTGCTGTTCACCTTTATCATGTGCTTTTGCATGGTGCTCTGGATGAGCATCTACAACGTTGCCCTGCAGCACGGGGCCATCAACGGCGAGGTCGTTGCCACTGCGTGGCTCGGCTTCCCCGTTGCCTACATTTTTGCCATGTGCTGCGACTGGTTCGTCGCCAGCCCGCTCGCCAAGGGTTTCGCCTTTAAGTACTTGGTCACGCCGGGCAAGAGCTCGCCACTTGCCATGACGCTCGCCGTCAGCTCCTGCATGGTCGTTCCCATGGTCATCATCATGTCGCTGTACGGTGCCTGTGAGGGTCTGACGCACATGCCCGGCGGCATCCTTGCGAACCTGTATTCCGTGCCCGCGATCTGGATGATCAACATCCCGCATAATTTTGTGATGGCGCTGCCGTGGAACCTTTTGGTAGCCGGTCCGATTTCCCGCTTCGTCTTCCGTCGCGCCTTCCCTGTGGGGACGGTTTTCGAGGAGGAGCATGCCGAGCTCTTGGAGCAGGCTATGGCTCCTGAGTGCGAGTAGCTCGCTTAGGGATCTGCTGAGCGCGGGCGACTTGCTTGGTTGGAGCCCTAAGCGTGGATAGCTCTCTCGGCGACATCGCGGGCGTGAGCGGTGCACATGACCGGAGGGCCCGTGCTGCTCCGTTGCCCGACGTGCTAGCGCGCAGAACAATCTGTTGGTGCATTCGGCGGCTGCTGAAGCGTTTCGGCAGCCGCTTTTTATACGGAGTTTAAATACAACAGTCTGTTGTATTACGTAGAGTGGTATATCTCTAGCGGGAAAAATGCGAGAGACGGAGCATTATGGCGTTGCTAGTAGGACTGGACGTAGGGTCGACGACGACCAAAGTTTACGCGATGCACGAGGATATGACCGAGGCGTGGTGGGGATATCGCCGCCACGGGGCGTGTCAGACAGCGAGCGTGCGCGCCATGCTCGGCGAGCTCGCCGAGCGCTTTCCCCATGAGTCACTGCGCGTTGCGGTGACCGGCTCGGGTGCGCGCGATATCGCGACCGCGCTGGGCGCCTCGTACGTTCAGGAGGTGGTCGCCAACGCGCTCGCGATCAGCAGGTTCTATCCGCAGACGCGCTGCGCCATCGAGCTGGGCGGCCAAGACGCCAAGATGATCTTCTTCCGCACCAACGATAAGGGAGACATCGAGGTTGCCGACATGCGCATGAACGGCTCGTGCGCAGGCGGTACCGGTGCATTTATCGACGAGATGGCAAAGCTCATGGGGGTCGGCACCGAATCGGGCGAGTTCGAGCAGCTCGCAAGCCGGGGAACGACCGTCCACGAGGTCTCGGGCCGCTGCGGCGTGTACGCAAAGACCGATATCCAGCCGCTGCTCAACGAGGGCATTCCTACCACCGACCTGGCGCTTTCGGCGCTTCACGCGGTCGCCCGCCAAACGATCGGCGGTCTGGCCCAGGGTATCGACATCGAGCCGCCGGTAATCTTCGAGGGCGGTACGCTCGCCTACAACCCCACACTGGTCCGCGTGTTCCGGGAGCAACTGAATCTATCGGACGATCAGGTTATCGTCCCGCGCGATCCGCAGATCATGGTCGCGCGCGGTGCCGCCCTGTCGCTGACCGACATGTTCGCATCGTCCCAACCGATCGACCTTCCCGACGCTTTTGTCCGGCTGGATAAGCTCGAGACGGTCGCGCCCGCAAGCGGGGAGGGACGTCTTGCCCAGCCCTTTTTTGCCACACCTGCCGAGCAGGCGGATTTTACGGCACGCCATGGCAAAGAGACGCCGGCAAAGGGTCCGGATGCGTATGCGCCCGGAGAGACGGTGCGTGTGGCGCTCGGTATCGATTCGGGGAGCACGACGACCAAGTTCGCCCTGGTCGATGAGGCGGGTGAGCTTGTCGATTCGTTCTACGCGTCTAATAACGGCAGACCGCTCGACGTCGCCCAACAGGGTCTTGTCAGCTTGAAGAACCGCTGGGAGACAGCGGGAGTCACGCTTGCGATCGATGCCGTGGGCACCACGGGATACGGCGAGGAGCTTTTCGCGCGCGCGTTCCACGCCGACTACCATACGGTCGAGACGGTCGCGCACGCCCGCGCCGCGTGCGCATGCGTTCCCGATGCGACCTTCGTGCTCGACATCGGCGGACAGGATATGAAGGCCATCTGGCTCAACCACGGCGTGCTGACCGATATCGTCGTCAACGAGGCGTGCTCTGCGGGCTGCGGCTCGTTCCTCGAGGGTTTTGCCAAAAACCTCGGAATAGCCGTTGAGAATATCGCGACCGAGGCATTTTCGTCCAAAGCCCCCGCCGTTCTCGGCAGCCGCTGCACGGTGTTCATGAACAGCAGCGTCGTTTCCGAGCAGCGGCGCGGTAAGGGTCCGGGCGACATCATGGCCGGTCTCTGCCGTTCGATTATCGAGAACGTGTTCACCAAGGTCATTCGCGTTTCAAATCTCAACCGTCTGGGCGACAAAGTCGTCGTCCAGGGCGGCACGTTCCGAAACGACGCGGTGCTGCGCGCATTCGAGCAGTATCTGGGCAAACCCGTCACGCGTGCGCCCCACCCGGGGCTGATGGGCGCTATCGGTATCGCCCTGCTCGCGCGCGAGGAATGCCGCAAGGGCGACGCCGGCACGTCGTTTATCGGGCTCGATGCCGTGGAGCGCTTCGAGCATCGCGAGTTCGGCGGCGTTACCTGCCGTCGGTGCAACAACCGCTGCCAGCGCGCGGTCGTGGCATTTGGCGACGGCTCGCTTTACGTCACGGGCAATCGCTGCCCGCGCGGCGGCGCCATCTCATGGGATGAGCTCGTGCGCGAGGTTCCCGCGGCGGAGGAGCTGCGTCCGCAGGGTGCTTGCGAGGCACAGGCACCCGGCACGGGGCGCGACCGGACCGCGGCTGCCCCCAATCTCTTTGTCGACCGCGAGAAGCTGCTGTTCGAGCCGTACCCCACGGTTCCCGTCTGCGGGGGGCGCGATGTCACGATCGGCATTCCCCGTGTGCTCGAGTTCTGGGACACCATGCCGTTCTGGTCGACGTTCTTCAGCACGCTCGGCTTTAAGGTGCGCGTCTCGGGACGCAGCACCAAGGCGATGTACGAGCGCGGTCTGGCGCACGTCACATCCGACACCGTGTGCTTCCCGGCCAAGCTCGTCCACGGGCACATCCGCAATCTCGTCGACGCCGGCGTCGACCGCATCTTCATGCCCATCATCACGACGGTGCCCACCGAAAACACCGCCTCTACCAGCGAGTGGATGTGCGCCGTCGTAAAGGGATACCCCTACGTGATGCGCAATTCCGATAACCCGGAGGAGCGTTTCGGCGTTCCGTTCGATACGCCGCTGTTCCACTGGTACGACGAGGGCGACCGAAACCGCCAGCTCAAGGCGTGGTGCAAGGAGACCTTCGATATCGATGCCGACCTGGTTGCCAAGGCGACCGAGCAGGCGGACCGCGCGCAGCAGACGTTTGAGAACCAGCTGCAGCTGCGCGGCAGGCAGGTGCTCGAGAACGTGCGCGAGGACGGCGGCTACGCGGTGGTGATCGCTTCGCGCCCGTACCACAACGACCCGCTGGTCAACCACGGGCTGCCCAAGCTCTTCTCTGAGCGCGGCATCCCCGTGCTGACGCCCGATGCGGTGCCGGGGGTCTGTAACGTCGATCTTTCCAACAGCCGCATCGACATCGTGAACAACTACCATGCGCGCATGCTGTCGTGCGCGGTCATCGTCGCATCGACGCCCGAGCTCGAGCTCGTGCAGATGGGCAGCTTCGGCTGCGGCCACGATGCGTATCTCACCGACGAGATCGCGCGCATGATGGGCGAGATAGGCTCCAAGGTTCCGATGATGATCAAGCTCGATGAGAGCGACGTCGCCGGTCCCATGGGCATTCGCGTGCGTTCGTTTATCGAGTCGGTCAACCGTCGTCGCGCGGAGGAGCGTGCCGAGGGCGCCCGGGTGCACACGGTCCATCCGCTCGACGACCCGTATAAGGTCAAGTACACCAAGCGCGACCGGCACGACAAGATCGCGCTGGTCCCCAACACCTCCCATGCGTTCTGCAGGCTCATGACCGCGGCGATGCGCAATCAGGGCGTGCGCGCCGAGGCCCTTGATATCGGGCGCGAGGATGCCATCCGCCTGGGCAAACGCTATGTGCACAACGACATCTGCTTCCCCGCGCAAATCGTGATCGGCGAGGCGCTCGCGGCACTCGAGAGCGGTAAGTACGACCCGCACGACGTCGCCGTGGTGACTGGCAAGTATATCGGCGACTGCCGCTTGACGCACTACATGCCCCTGCTGCGCCGCGCGCTCGACGACGCGGGATACGACTATGTCCCGGTGCTCACCAACGACGACGTCGATGCCCACAATGCGCATCCGGGCTTCAAGCTCGGCCTTGGCCCGAGCATCCAGATCGCCTACGGTCTTCCCATGATCGATGCCCTCGAGGCCATGCTTAGGCGCATCCGTCCCTACGAGCTCGAGAAGGGCGCGGCGGACGCTGCGTTCGACCGCGCGCTCGATGAGGTTATCGAGGGCATGGAGCGCTCCGGGCTGAGAGGCCAGGCGACGGGCTTCAAACGCGCGCTTGCGATCATGGACGCCGTTCCGTACGACCGCTCGAACCCGCATCCGACCGTTCTCATCGTGGGCGAGTACCTGCTCAATTTCCATCTCGGCGCCAACCACGAGATCGAGCGCTACCTCGAGGACAACGGGCTCGAGGTCATCGAGGCGCGCATGACCGACGTGATCCGCAAGACCTATTTCTACAAGCATGCGCAGTCGCGCGAGTTCCACGTCGACCTGTCGCTGCCCGAAAAGGCCTGGTACGCCACGGCGGACAACCTGTTCGAGCTCGCGCACGACCGTTGCGACCGCCTGGGCGCGGCGAGCCCGCTCTACGAGCCGCCGACGCGCATGCCCGAGCTCGTGCGCGCGAGCGATAAGATCCTGCACCATACGTTCGATGCGGGCGAGGGCGTGCTGATTCCGGCGGAGATTCTCGAGCACGCCAAGCGCGGCTGCCGCAACTTCGTGATCCTGCAGCCGTTCGGGTGTCTGCCCAACCATGTCGTGGGGCGCGGGCTCATCCATGCGCTCAAGAAGCAGTATCCCACGGCGCAGTTCCTGCCGCTCGACTACGATCCCGACGTGAGCTTCGCCAACGTGGAGAACCGTCTTCAGATGCTCATCATGAACGCCAAGGCGACGGGGTGCGGTGAGGCGCATGGCGAGACCGCGTAAGGACGCCGATGCGCCCGATGCACGCACCCGTATCATCGAGGCGTTTTGGGAGCTCATCGAGAACAACAGCATCTTCGAGCTGTCGGTTGGCGAGGTGACCCGCGCCGCCCAGTGCAATCGCGGAACGTTTTACTACTATTTTCACGATTTCGATGAACTCGTCGCCATCGCCATAGCCCAGCTGCTGCAGGATAACGAGCTCATCACCGATGCCCTCTGGCATTTTTCGAGCGAGGGCGACCTTTCGGCGTTCGACCGGCGCGACGTCCGCTGCCTGCTGCGGCGCATCGTCATCACCATGAGGGCGGGTGCCGCCGAGCAGGTCGTGCAGGGCATCCATACGATCATCATCGACCGCGTGAGAGAGATCGTCCACCCCGACGGAGAAGAGCTCAAGGCAGATTCGAGCTTTGCGGTGGGCTTTCTGGTCTCGGGCATCATGGGCTTTGTGATGGCGGTCGGCTTTGCCCGGGAGGGCGGCGAGGAGATAGACCTCGAGCAGCCGGGGGACAGCGCGTGCGCGTACCTGAGGGCGGTCGCCATGCAGACGGTGGAAACGGTCGCGCAAGTCGAGGGCGTCGATACATCCGAGCTGCTCGAACGCGTCTCCAAGGAGGCCGATGCCTATCGCGCATCGCGTGCGACGAGTCCCGACGTGGTGAAAGACGCCTAGGGTTTCTCTTGCGGGGCGCCTGTCGCGCATCGCGCGGTGAGTCCCGCGATGCGGTCATAACCTGCATTCATGTGAGCCGGGTTTATAGATATTCCTCCAGCTGTTAACATAGACAACCTGTGGGTAAAGAGACAAAAGCGCCGCCGACGGGCGGGCGTTTTGATTTCGATGAACTCATGTAAGGAAACGAGCATGTTAGATAGATTTACCGATCGAGCGCGCAAGGTCATGTCGATGGCCAAACAGGAGGCGCTCGATCTGCACTCAAATAAGGTGGGCACCGAGCACCTGCTGCTCGCACTCGCCAAGGAGGACGAGGGCATCGCTGCCGAGGCGCTGCGCTCGCTTGATATCTCCTACGACGACATCATGGACACCCTCAAGGAGGTCCAGACCACGGTTCCCGAGCCCAGTGAGGAGACCGAGGCGGCCAAGCTCGCCTTTACGCCGCTCGTCATTAGTGTGATGGAGCGTTCATTCCGCGTGGCGCGTGAGAACAACCAGACCTACGTGTCGACCGAGCACTTGCTGATCGGAATCGTCGAAGAGGGCAACGGCATGGCCATGGACATCCTCATGCGCCTGGGTGTGTCGTCCGCCTCCATCAAAAAGGCTATCGAGAAACTCACTGCCAAGGACCAGGACAAGAAGCGTCCGCTCGCCGGCGCCGGTGCTGGTCGTCCCGGTGCGGGCCTGCCGTTCTTTAGCGGCTCGGATGCCTCTCAGCAAAAGGGGAGTGGCACCGATACGCTTAAGCAGTTCGCGACCAACCTCACGCAGAAGGCGCGCGATGGCGAGCTCGACCCCGTGATCGGTCGCGAAAAGGAAGTCCAGCGTATGATGGAAATTCTTTCGCGCCGCACCAAGAACAACCCGCTCATTCTGGGCGACCCCGGCGTGGGCAAGACGGCCATCGTCGAGGGCCTGGCTCAGCAGATTGCAGCCGGCAACGTGCCCGAGAACCTCATGAACCAGAATATCTGGACGCTCGACCTGCCGGGCCTCGTGGCGGGCGCCAAGTATCGTGGCGAGTTTGAGGAGCGCCTCAAGAACGTGATCCAGGAGGCCACCGAGGCCGACGACGTCATCCTGTTTATCGATGAGATGCACACCATCATCGGTGCCGGTTCTGCCGAGGGCTCCATCGACGCGAGCTCCATGCTCAAGCCCGTGCTCGCGCGCGGCGCCTTCCAGATTATCGGCGCCACCACGGCCGAGGAATTCCGCAAGTACCTCACCAAGGATCCGGCCTTCGAGCGTCGCTTCCAGACCATCGATGTCGAGGAGCCGAGCGTCGAGGACACGGTCAAGATCCTGACCGCGCTCAAGCCGCGCTACGAGGAGCACCACCATGTGCGCTATACGCAGGGTGCTATCGAGGCCGCCGCGAACCTTTCCAACCGCTACATCCAGGATCGCTTCCTGCCCGATAAGGCCATCGACCTCATTGACGAGGCCGGCGCACGCGCTCGCATCGCCGCGAATCGCGCGCCCGAGCCGGTGCGCGAGGCCGAGCATCGCATAGAGGAGCTCAAGGCCGCCGCGCAGGAGGCCACCGAGAGCGACGACATGAACAAGGCCGCCGAGATCACCGAGCAGCAGAAGGCCGCCGAGATTGAACTCGCCGAGGCCAAGGCCGCCTGGACTGCCGAGCTCGACGCCAGCCCGCTCACCATCGATGTCTCTCAGATCGCCGACATCGTGTCCGTGACTTCGGGCGTGCCGGTGTCCTCGCTTACCGAGAGCGAGAGCCGTCGCCTGCTGCAAGCCGAAAGCGTGCTCAAGACGCGCATCATCGGTCAGGATGAGGCTGTCGAGGCAGTTGCCAAGGCCGTGCGCCGCAGCCGTTCGCCGCTCAAGGACCCGCGTCGCCCCGGCGGCAGCTTTATCTTCCTGGGTCCCACCGGCACGGGCAAGACCGAGCTCGCCAAGACGCTCGCCGAGTACCTCTTTGGCAGCAAGGATGCACTCATCAGCTTCGACATGTCCGAGTTCGGTAGCGAGTTCGAGGTCTCCAAGCTCATCGGTAGCCCTCCGGGTTACGTCGGTCACGACGAGGGCGGCCAGCTCACCAAGGCCGTTCGTCGCCACCCGTACTCGGTCGTGCTGTTCGACGAGATCGAGAAGGCGCATCCCGACATCTTCAACATCCTGCTGCAGGTGCTGGAGGAGGGTCGTCTGACCGATAGCCAGGGCAAGACGGTTGACTTCCGCAACACCGTGATCATCATGACGTCCAACGTGGGCGCCCGCGAGATTGCGCAGGATGCGAGCGTTGGCTTTGGCACCACCGGCGAGCAGGGTCTTACCTCGAGCGAGATTAAGGGTCGTGCGATGGGCGAACTTAAGCGCCTGTTCCGCCCCGAGCTGCTCAACCGTATCGACGACATCGTGGTGTTCCAGAAGCTTTCGGGCGAGAATCTGACCAAGATCGCGCACCTGCTGGTGGACGACCTGCGTCAACGCCTGATTGCCAACGGCATGAACATCAAGCTCACCGATGCGGCCTACGACAAGATTGTGGCCGAGGGCACCGACCTCACCAATGGCGCGCGTCCGCTGCGCCGTGCCATCCAAAAGCTCATTGAGGACCCGCTGTCCGAGGAACTGCTGGCCGGTGAGTGGGGCGAGGGCGATACCGTTCAGTGCGATGTGGCCGACGGCAAGTTTGTCTTTAGTCACGGCACGGGCGAGATTCCGGCACCGCGTCCGGCGGGCACGCTCGGTGGCGATACCGCCCCGGCGGCTCCGCACACCGGCAACGTCGCGCCCGTGAGCGGCGGCGTGACCTCGGGCCCCGGCGGCATGATGCAAGCCGGTTCCGGCGCGCTGTAGGGCGTGGCGACAATTTGATACGCGCAATCGAGGCGCTCCGGAAAGGGCGCCTCGATTTGTAGAGCTGCGGAAGTTGTGACCGTTACGCTATACGGTCCACCGTTAGCCGATGATGCGAGGGCGCTCGGCGTTTTCGACTGGTTTATGCACGCAAAGTCTGGGAATATACAAGTCGCATGTCTTACTGTCTAACCAGTTGCGCCAAGGAGGCACCATGGACTACAAGATTACCGGCTACGAGCCCGCCCAGCTGTTCCATTTCTTTGAGGAGGTCAGCGCGATCCCCCGTGGGTCTGGCAACGAGAAGGGCATCAGCGATTTCCTGGTCGCGTTTGCCAAGGAGCGCGGTCTCGATGTGTATCAGGACGAGGTCTACAACGTCATCATTCGCAAGCCCGCATCTGCCGGCGCCGAGAATGCCCCGACCGTGATGCTGCAGGGCCACATCGATATGGTGTGCGACAAGTTGGGCTCCGTTGAGCACGACTTTACGACCGATGGTATCGACCTGGTCGTCAAGGACGGCGTCCTTACCGCCAACGGCACCACCCTGGGCGCCGACAATGGTATCGCCGTCGCGCTTATGCTTACTGTGCTCAACGACGATTCGATTGCCCATCCGGCCCTCGAGTGCGTGTTCACCACCGACGAGGAGACCGGCCTGGTTGGCGCCGAGACGCTCGACAAGTCCCAGATCAGCGCCCGCACCATGATCAACCTCGACTCCGAGGAGGAGGGCGTTGCCACCGTCAGCTGCGCCGGCGGCGTCGTCGTTACCTACACCTGCCCCATCGTGCGCGAGCACAAGACCGGTAGCACCCTCACGCTCGACATTTCCGGTCTGTTGGGCGGCCACTCCGGCAGTGATATCAACCTGGAGCGCGGCAACGGAAACCTCATCATGGCCCGCATCATCGACCGCCTGATGGTCGCCGGCGAGCCCGCCATCGTCAGCTTCAACGGCGGCACCAAGGACAACGCCATCAACCGTGAGTGCAAGGCCGTTCTGGTCTATGCCGATCACGCTGCCGCCGAGGCCGCGGCCCAGATCGCAAAGGGCATCATCGCCGACGTCACTGCCGAGCTCGAGGTCTTCGACCCCGGCTTTACCTGCACCGTCGAGATTGCCGACGACGCCGAGGTCGAGGCCATGGACGAGAAGTCCGCGCTTGCCCTCATCCGCGCCCTGCGTCTTGCCCCTAACGGCGTGATTCGCCGCAACGTCGCCACCGACGGCTCCGTCGAGGTTTCCTCCAACATCGGCGTGGTCGCCACCTCCGATGACGAGGTCAAGATTATGCTGTCCCCGCGCTCCTCGATCACCTCGCTGCAGAACGAGTTCAAGGACCGCCTGCAGACGCTTGCCGATGTCCTGGGCTTCGACGCCAAGTTTGAGTTCGAGTATCCCGGCTGGAGCTATGCCGAGCATTCGCCGGTCCGCGAAGTCTTTGTCGAGAGCTATCGAGAGCTCTTTGGCTCCGAGCTGCGCATCGAGTCCATTCACGCCGGCCTTGAGTGCGGCCTGTTTGCCGAGGCTCTGCACGGCCTGGACGCCATCGCCGTGGGCCCGACGCTCTCCGATGTCCATACCCCGGACGAGAGCATGGAGCTCGCTTCTGCCGAGCGCTTCTACGAGCTGCTCATCGACGTCCTCAAGCGCCTCGCTGCGTAAAGGTTGCGCTAGCAGCAGTCCGAGCCACGTGCTAGCGGATTGCAAATGACATTATGAGAGGGGGCACCCGGTCTTTTGCGACGGGTGTCCCCTCTCTTTTGTTTGATAATTGCGAAATTACGGCCACCTAGTCCATTTCTGCCCTGATGAGGTCGAGGGCGCGCTGGCAGTTTTCGCGGACGGGGCCGAGCATATGCTCGCGCAGGTCCGCCATGCCGGGCAGGTCGGCGTATTCGTCCATGACCTCTTCCATGCAAATGGGTACCTCGTAGGCGAGGTCCATCATGGTCGCAAAGCAAAACTTCTCGGATAGCCCGGCATCGGTGAGCGTCGCCTCCAGCGTGGGGTCGCCCATACCGTGGTATCGGCGGATAGCGCCTGGACCGATGCACCCCACACGATTTTCGCCGCCAACGCTCATGGCAAGGCGCGCCCGGCGGCGCATGCGCTCATACGCCAAACCCGACGCGACATCGTACATTCGAGCCATCATGGCTGCGCCGTCGTTTCCAAGGAGCAGGGAATAGTTTTTCGCGTGCGCATCCGGTGCGCCGATGATGGCGTTAAAGAAAAGTATCTGCGTAAACAGATACAGGTTAAGTTGATGGTGGCTCGTATTTACGAGGAGCTCTTGAATGTCGCGTGTGGTCGGGCCGCCGTCTGCCGTGTACTTTTGGGCGGGCATCACCCCAAGTGCCTGACAGAGGTCTTCTTGATGTAGGCGCCTGATCGTTCCGTCTTTGACTTTCACGCGGTCATAGCGCTCAACAATGAGGGCAGGTTCGTCCTCAAACATACGATATTCGACGTTTGCCGTTGCGATGCCGGCGCGCTGGGCGCTTTTCATGCAGACAAACTCATTGAGAGCCTCGAGTTTAAATCCGATAACGCCATTTTTGAAAATATGCGTCGTGGGCGAGGAGCCCATGCATTCGCACCAGCGGTCGTTTATGAACGCGAGCGCGAACTTGCCCTGGTTGCCTCCAAGTGACCAACTTTCATCTAGACCCATCCACGATGCATCGCGGTCATCTCTGATCGACTTGAGACGAAGAGCAATTTCGTGGTCGTCTATAGGGCGGTATTCGCCAGCGCGATGCAGGACGGCGTCGGCATCTTCTTCGGCACAAAACTGCACTCCGCCCGGACAGTCGAGTCCGATATGGCTGAGCAACGCAACGGGATTGTTGGGCCTAACGTCGAATTCGGCGGCAATCGCTTTTCGTTGGTCCTCGCTGTCGGGTAGAAGGCCAAACAGGTACGGATTCATGACCTGTTGTCCGTATGTGCGATTCGATACGGGTATGTTGGTCGATAGGGCTGGCCCGTCATAGTCATGATCGTAGGTAAAGCTGATAAGACCGTTCTCATCTTGCGCGAGCGTTCCAGCAGGCACGCCGCAAATAATGGTCCGAAGTGATGTTCTGGCCATTGGCTATTTCCCTTCGGGCATGGTTTGGCTAGATGCGTTTGCGGCAATCGAGACTCCGAGATTGGACATGGCGAAATCGGCGAAGGCCCTGTCGTAGAGCTCGGACGTAAGGGGGGTATCTGCAAGAGCCGGAATGGTTGTGCTGCGACGGTTGCGATGATGAAGACGTTGAGCGTGATGGCGTCTGGAGGTGCTGCAAGGTTGATCAGCATGCGGGGCGTCGACTGGGTGCTCATTTTTCGTTTCGCTTATATCCCCTTGTGCTGCGAGCGCCAGTTCAAGAGCGTCGAAAATCGCCAGCAGCTTGTCGAGTCGAATGCCGGTGGCGTCTCCTAGCTCGAGCGATGCAAGCAGGCGCTCCGAAACACCGGCCTTTTTGGCGAGGGTGGCACGGGTGAGACCCTGAGTCTCGCGTGCCTGGCGCACGTAGATGCCAGCTTGGCGTGGTGTGGTGATGGGAAGGGTATCCACGGCTATCTCCTAACGTGCAGGCTTTTGCATCCTAGTATGACATGCAAAAGTCTGCATGAAAAGGCCTCATGCAAAAGTCTGCATGAGGCCTTATACGGACGTTTAGTTTTGAAGGGTGTTTTACAGCACTAAAATCCCTAGGTGCTCCAGCAAAATCTTGAGGCCGATGAGGATGAGCACAACGCCGCCCACGATGGTGGCGGGCTTTTCGTAGCGCGCGCCAAAGATGCGGCCAATCGCCACGCCGGCAACGGAGAAGATGAAGGTCGTGATGCCTATGAGCGACACGGCGGGAACGATGTCGACGGAAAGCGCGGCGAACGAGATGCCCACGGCCAGGGCGTCAATCGAGGTGGCGATGGCGAGGATCAGGTACTCGCCCAGGTCAATCTTTTCGGCATCCTTGCCGTCGCCTTCATCCTCGTCTTCGGTAAAGGCCTCCCACAACATTTTGCCGCCGATAAAGGCGAGCAGGATAAAGGCGATCCAATGGTCGATGGGTCCGATGATGCCCATGAATTGACTGCCGAGCGCCCATCCGATTACGGGCATGCCGGCCTGAAAGCCGCCAAAGAACAAGCCGAGCACCACGGCGACCTTAAGGTTGATCTTTTTCATGCCGAGACCCTTGCAGATGGAAACGGCAAAGGCGTCCATCGAAAGGCCAACGGCGAGCAATACGAGCTCTGCGAGTCCCATAGTCTGGCTCCCTCTCTGCGGGCGGGCCCGCGTGTACCTCTTGGGGGAGTAACAAAAAAGACCCGTGGCGTACGCGTTGCGCGCACAGCCACGAGTCTCGTTCATTAAGGCAAGCCAGGCCGCATCGGCCAGTGTGTTGACTTGCCGCGCCACCGGAGGCGAACCCGATCACGCGACTACTCCCTCATTTATGCGAATCCCGATGCTACCACATAAGCAGCTCATTTGGATTGGGGCTCTCAGCTGTGTTCGCTCATTCTGTAAGCATCGGATTTTGCGGGCGTCACAGGGGCAAACCGTGAGAAACTTATTGACGTTTATGGAGCGTATACGATGGGAGCGATGCCTTGGATAAGAACGAGCTGCAAAAGCGTATGGAACAGGCCATTCGCCTGACGGCACCTGGCCAGCCGATCCGCACCGCCCTCGACATGATCATTGCTGGTCACCTGGGCGCCCTTATCTGTGTCGGCGACACCGAAAACGTGCTCGCCGCCGGTAACGACGGCTTCCCGCTCAACATTTCGTTTACCTCGAACCGCCTGTTCGAGCTTTCCAAGATGGACGGCGCCATCGTTATCGATGGCGACCTCACCCAGATCCTGCGCGCCAACTTCCACCTCAATCCCGATCCCTCGCTCGCCACGAGTGAGACGGGCATGCGTCACCGTACTGCCGCTCGCATGTCGGTGCTCACCGACGCCATCGTGATCTCGGTCTCGGCTCGTCGCGCCGTCGTTAACGTGTACGTCCACGGCAAGAGTTACGAGATCCAGCCCGTCACCACCATCATGAGCTCGGTCAACCAGCTCGTCGCCACGCTCCAGACTACCCGTCAGTCGCTCGACCGCTCCCTGCTGCGCCTGACGGCCCTCGAGCTCGACGACTACGTCACGCTCGCCGACATTACCGGTATTTTCTCGAGCTTCGAGATCATGCAGCAGGCAAAGACCGAGCTTAAGGATTGCATTGTCAAGCTGGGCAACCAGGGCAAGCTCGTGCAGATGCAGCTCGAGCAGCTCGCGGGCTCCAGCATGGATACCGAATACGACTTGATGATCCGCGACTACGCAAGCGATTCCTCTGAGGCCAACGCCGAGAAGATTCGCGCTGAGCTGAGCCGCATGACGCCTAAGGACCTGTCCGACCCGCAGCACGTGGCGGCAGTTCTGGGCTATGACGACCTGGACGAGGACTCCGTCATGACGCCGCTGGGCCTGCGCACGCTTTCGCGCGTGTCCGTCGTGCGCGACGGCGTGGCCGAGAAGATCGTCGACGAGTATGGCTCGCTGCAGGAGCTCATGGATGACATCAGCGAGGACCCGGAGCGCCTGGGCGACTTTGGCGTCAACAACCCTGCCATTCTTGCGGACTCGCTGTACCGCATGAAGGGCACCAAACAGGGGAACGCATAATGGCGCCCGTATGCGCCGTGGTCGTTGCCGGTGGCAGCGGTCAGCGCTTTGGAAATCCCGGCGGCAAGCAGCTCGTTAACGTGGCAGGTCGTCCGCTCATGAGCTGGTCCATCCGCGCGTTCGATCGTAGCGACAAGGTCGGCCACATTGTGGTGGTGTGTCCTGCCGAGCGCCGTGCCGAGATGCGCCGCCTGGCCATCGACCCGTTTGACTATGACACGCCCATCAGCTTTGCCGATGCCGGTGATACTCGTCAGGATTCCACCCGCGCCGGCGTGCACGCGGTGCCGGCGGGTTTCGAATATGTCGCTATCCACGACGGCGCCCGTCCGCTCATCACGACCGAGGCTATCGACCACGCTATCGACGTGCTCGTGAGCGACCGTGCTCTTGACGGTGTCGTGTGCGGTCAGCCCGCGATCGACACGCTCAAGATCGTTGACGGCGATAACATCGTCGAGACGCCGCCGCGTGAGCTCTATTGGGCCGCGCAGACGCCGCAGATCTTTAGTGTCGACGCCATGAAGCGCGCCCATGCCGCGGCGATTGCCGAGGGCTTTATCGGCACGGATGATTCGTCACTGGTCGAGCGCATGGGCGGACGCGTCCGTTGCGTTCAGAGCCCGCGCGACAACCTTAAGGTGACGGTGCCCGAGGACCTGCGTCCTGTAACCGCGATTCTGCTCGGTCGCATGGCCGAGGGAGAGGACCTTCCCCATGTTCAGTAACCTGCGCATTGGCCATGGCTACGACGTCCACCGTCTGGTGGAGGGGCGTCGATGTATCATCGGCGGTGTCGACATTCCCTACGAGCGCGGCCTGCTGGGCCACTCGGATGCCGATGTGCTCGCGCACGCCTTGGCCGACGCCATTCTGGGCGCCTGCCGCGGGGGAGACATCGGCAAGCTATTCCCCGACACCGATCCCGCCTATGAGGGCGCCGACTCGATGGTGCTGCTCGCTCGCGTGATGGACTATGCGCGCGAGCTGGGCTTCGAGTTTGTCGATGCCGATTGCACCATTGCCTGTCAGCAACCCAAGATCACCCCGCACCGCGATGCCATGCGCGCCAACCTTGCCCATGCCCTGGGCGTTGACGTCGAAAACGTGGGCGTCGCCGCCACTACGACCGAAAAGCTCGGTTGGGAAGGCCAGGGCGAGGGAATCGGCGCCTGGGCCGTCTGCCTGCTACAGAAAACCGTTAAGGAGTAACGAATGCGTATCTACAACAGCGCTACCCATAAAAAGGAAGAGTTCCAGCCCATCGAGTCCGGCAAGGTCCGCATGTACGTGTGCGGCCCCACGGTCTACGACAACATCCATATCGGCAATGCCCGCACGTTCATCAGCTTTGACGTGATTCGTCGCTGGCTCATCGCGAGCGGCTACGAGGTCACGTTCGCCCAGAACCTCACCGATGTCGATGACAAGATCATCAAGCGCGCCAACGAGCAGGGCCGCACGGCCGCCGAGGTCGCGACGGAGTTCTCCGACAAGTTCATCGGCGTCATGCGCGCCGCCAACGTGCTCGATCCCGATGTGCGCCCCCGCGCCACCAAGGAGATCGGCCCCATGATCGCCATGATCAAGACGCTTATCGAGCAGGGCCACGCTTACGCAGCCGATAACGGCGATGTGTACTTTGCCGTGCGCAGCGATCCCAACTATGGTCAGGTCTCGGGCCGCAACATCGACGACCTTATGGTTGGCGCGCGCATCGAGGAGAACGAGGACAAGAACGACCCGCTCGACTTTGCCCTGTGGAAGGCCGCCAAGCCCGGCGAGCCCAGCTGGCCGAGCCCCTGGGGCGAGGGCCGTCCCGGTTGGCACACCGAGTGCGCCGCCATGGTGCATCGCTACCTGGGCACTCCGATCGACATCCACGGCGGCGGCTCCGACCTTGCCTTCCCGCATCACGAGAACGAGTGCGCTCAGGCCACCTGCGCCTGGCACCAGGGCTTCTCCAACACCTGGATGCACACGGGCATGCTGCTGGTAGACGGCGAGAAGATGTCCAAGTCGCTCGGCAACTTCTTTACGCTGGCCGAGGTCCTCGAGCAGCACTCCGCCGCCGCCCTGCGCCTGCTGATGCTGCAGACGAGCTATCGCTCGCCGCTCGACTTTTCTTGGGAGCGCCTGGAGGGTGCCGAGAACTCGCTCACGCGTATCGCCGGTACGGTCGAGAACCTGCGCTGGGCCGCGAACCATGCGACGGCCGATGCCGATGAGGCAGCATCCGAGGCGTTTGCCGCCAAGGCCGCCGAGACCCGTGCCACCTTTAAGGAGTGCATGGACGACGACTTTAACACCGCCGGTGCCATGGGTGCTGTCTTTGGCTTTGTGACCGAGTGCAACCAGTACCTGGAGCAGGCGGGCGATGCTGCCGACAAGGCCGCAGTCCTGGCTGCCGCCGATACGCTGGCCGAGCTGCTCGATACGTTTGGCGTTGAGCTTCCCGAGCCCAAGGTCGAGCTGCCGCTGGGTCTGCTGGGCGTTGCCGCCGGTCTGGTTGCCTATACGGGCGACGACGTGGACGAGGCTGCCGCCAAGATTCTCGAGGCCCGCGCCGAGGCCCGTGCCGCCAAGAACTGGGATCTGGCCGACGCCATCCGCGACCAGCTCAAGGACCTGGGCCTCACCATTGAGGATACGGCCGCGGGCACTCGTATTAAGAGTCTCTAGTATTTGTCGACCGTTCGAGGTGCGGCAGATTGCCTTGAAAGAGGAGGGCATAGACCTGGTGGTCATGCCCGACGATTGAAAGGCAAGGTGCCGTGGCTCGGACGGTCGATTCTTGTTCGTTATCTATTTAAGGAGGCCGTCCTATGGCCGACAATCGCAAGCGTGCGCCTCGTGGCGGCAAGCAGGCTGCTTCTGGCTCGCGTCCGATTCGCCGCAATGATCGCGCTGCCGCTCCCAAGGGCCAGCGCGATCGCACCCAGGCCGCACGTCCGCAGCGCGATCGCAACCGCGACGCTGTCCAGGCTCCCAAGGGCGAGTTTATCGAAGGTCGTCGTGCTGCCGCCGAGGCGCTACGCACTGGTTTTCCCATCAAGTGCGCGCTCATTGCCGAGGGCGGGGAGCGCGATGCCGCCTTGTCGCGCCTGGTCGATGACCTCAACGCCGCGGGCGTCCGCATTAAGTTCGTTCCACGCGCGCAGCTCGATGCGCTGTCGAGCCATGGCGCTCACCAGGGCATTGCGCTCGAGGTTGGCAACTTCCCCTATGCCGATGTCGCCGACATCCTCGACCGCGCGGGCGACGGTCCGGCGCTCGTCATCGTGCTCGACCATGTGACCGACGATGGCAACTTTGGTGCGATCGTGCGCTCTGCCGAGGTCGTGGGCGCGGCCGGCGTCGTCATCGCCAACAAGCGTGCCGCCGGCGTGACCGTGGGCAGCTACAAGACCTCGGCCGGTGCTGTCATGCATCTGCCTATCGCGCAGGTTCCCAATATTGCCCGTGCACTCGATGACCTCAAGGCCGCTGGTTTTTGGGTGGGCGGCGCCTCCGAGCACGCCGAGGGCAGCTGCTGGGATGCTCCCTTCGAGGGCCGCGTGGCGCTCGTCATGGGCTCCGAGGGCGACGGCATCTCGCGCCTGGTGCTCGAGAAATGCGACTTTATGACCAAGCTTCCCCAGCGCGGCATGACCGAGAGCCTCAATGTTGCCCAGGCGACCACGGCGCTGTGCTTTGAGTGGCTGCGCCGCAACGTCGGCGAGCTCATGGGGGAGGAGTAGCGCATGTCCAAAAAGAACCGTGCCAAGTCCAAGGCCAAGCGCTTTGGCGAGGGCTCGGCCAAGCCGATTGTTTCGGCCGCGACCTACGGCGTGGGCGGCAATGCGTTTGCGCAGGCCATCGCCGACCCGGTCTCGACGGTGCACTCCAATAAGCCCGAGCTGCTGGTGGTCGACGGCTACAACGTGATCCACTGCACGCCGCGCTACGAAAAGCTCGTGTACGACCATTCAGACGATCCGTATTCCAGCGACGTTCACGATATGGCACGCACCGCCCTCATCAACGACGTCGCCGCCTTTGCCCAGGGCCGCTACGAGGCCGTGATCGTGTTCGACGGCGCGGGCAATATCTCCAACGAGCGCCCCAACCTGCCGGCCCGCGGCGTGCGCATCGAGTTTTCGCCGACGGGCGTTTCTGCCGATACCGTGGTGCAAAAGCTCTGCATCGAGGCGC
>CABUTN010000020.1 GCA_902494565.1 uncultured Collinsella sp.
ATCAAGAAGTCCCTCGGGTGGCTGAGCCCGATGGAGTACCGCAGGAAGCTTGGATACGCCTAGGCGCGGTCCAAGAAATCGTCCGCACCCCCAACCTCAACGACATTTTCTTAGTTTTTGCCAAGAAAAAAGTACCTGCAGCAAGCTCCTCATCAAGGGTTGACTGTTGCCATTTAAATTGACCTCTTAGGATGGCATTATTTGCATTAATTCCATTCTCGACCTCAATAGGTTCAAGCACGTCAAGGCTCTCATAATTACCAGCTGGAAGGATCCCCCTCTGAATAAAACCAAATCTAATGGCCCCCGCTGGAAAGATGAGCTTTTTTTCGGGGTTACCCGTATTCAGAAGCGGCGCATCCCCATTATCGAGCGGGGCGCCAAAGAATTTCGATTTGTTCGCGCACTTTTCATAGCAAAGAACATATTCGACTGTTTTGCGACATTTATATGCAAGTGCAGGAGGAGTCATCGTCTTTGTCCACATAAATCGCGCTGCAAAATTGTTTTCGCCAAATATTTCGTCGGATAGTTTTTTCAGATTATCGACTTCATTGTCATCGATGCTGATATAGATTACGCCGTCGTCACTCAGCAGCTCTCGCGCCAGTCTCAACCTGGGATACATCATCGAGCACCAATCACTATGGTAACGACCGCTCGTATCGGCGTTGGACTGGTTGGCTAGCCCTGCCTGCTCCTTGTAGTTCTCGATGGTGTCGCCAAACTTATCCTTGTAGACAAAGTCGTGACCCGTGTTATAGGGAGGATCGATATAGATCATCTTGACCTTGCCGTGATAGCCGCTCTGCAGCAGTTTCAGCACCTCAAGATTATCGCCTTCGATATAAATGTTGTCGGAGTCAAAGCTGCCGTCCTCGCCATCGCGGCCGCGGCTCTTCTCAACGCAAGGGCGCAACGTGGCAGTGCTCGGCGTTTGCGACTGACGAATGGCGTCCATCTTGCCAGGCCAGGTAAAGGCGTAGCGCTCCTGGCCCTCGTCGACCTCGTCACCGAGCTCCAAGCGCAGCTTGTCAAAGTCGATCCCGCTCTCGGTGAATACCTCGGGCATCAACTCCTTAAGACGCGCAAGGCGGTCTTCCACGAGGTCTTCGGACTCGAGGTTCATCTTCTCGATCTCAGCCATTGCAGATCTCCTTTATCTCGTCGGTCGTCTGACCGAGCTCCTTTTCCAGCTTTTTGAGCTCCATACGCAGATGCGCAGTTTCATTCAGGGTCAATTCCCGATCGTGGCGTCGTCGCTTGGTGTCCTCTACTTGGGAGGCAAGCGCATCTCTCCGCGCCACCAGCCCCTCTAAGCGTTCATAGCCCTGCTTCGCACACATCGGAAAGAATCCTAGCGACGGCACCGCACGTGAAAGTCGTACTGCCCAGGCAATGCTGCGCAGATAGGTCAGAAGGTTCGCCTGCGGCAATCGCTCAAACGCGAGCGCATCCAAAAACGGCGCATACCGTGTGTCACCAGGATCGAATGCCCCCGTTGACTCAACGTCGTCAATCACCATGGCGCCCTGCTCAGCAAGGCTCTTACGCGTCGTTGCCAGCGAAATGCAAGCCTCGTCCTCGCCGCCAAACAGAATCACTGTCGGATTGGGGAAACACTTGTGGACGAGCCTTGCCACCTCGGCATAAGCCGCCCCACGAGACAATTCGCACCGCAGGATAAGTACACTCTGAATATCGTGCTCATCATCCTGAACGGGTGCGATGCGCGTCGTGGACTTTTGCACGGTGGCAAAGTGCATAAGCGCAGCTACGCGATCGAGCACTTTCTGCTCGGTCTTTGTAAGCTGAGCTTGGCGCGTGAGCACCGTCTTGGGTATGCGTCTATCGCCCGCCAGAGCGGCATCGGGCAAACAGAACACGTCGTTCCAGTCAAAACCCCTCATCGCAACACCGCAAAACTGATCAGCGAGTAATCGTCGAAGCCAAGGCTCGTACCCGTTCCCACTTCACCCAGCGAGAACAGGCTCTCAATGCCCTTGTCCTGCTGCACGCCGCTAATGGTGGCAACCACTTTGTCCAAGAGCTCGGTATAAGCGCCCATACGCTCGCCGTCGCGTGTCTCGCGGTTAAAGTCGCGACATAGCTCCGCAATTGGCTCGGATTCGCCCGCACAACAGGCGCGCATCATATCGAGCACATGCTTGGGCTGTGTATGCTTGGTCATCACATCGCCGTCAGCCGATACGTACACCACGTAATACGGGAAGGTAGGATTCGTGTCCCTGGGGTTCGCATTCTCATCGTTTTGCGCCAAACAGAACACCACGCCCGGCGCGACGGAATCACGCAGTTCATCGGGAATGCGCGCCACCGCATGCATACCAGCCGGCGAATTTTCTAAAAGACCCGGGTGTTCCTTTTCATAGCGCTGCAATTCAACACGAAAATCATCAAAGGCGAAGTCGGTGATCGAGATGCCGCCTGAAATATCCTCCAGGTCCAGTACCTCGCTCCTGAGCTGCTGAAGTTGCTGGCGACGATACTTGAGGTCGTTCATCTCGCCCGTTGCTTTGGACTCCAGCACGTTCTCCTCGCCGGTGGCCGAGGCGTCGAGCAAGGCCATACGACCCTTTACGCGACTCTCGAGCTGAATGTACTCATCGAGCGCAATGTCGGGCCAAAAGTCCACCAACTGAATTTGCGTGTTGGTGGAGCCCAAACGGTCGATACGACCGAAGCGCTGGATAATGCGCACCGGATTCCAGTGAATGTCATAGTTGACGAGACAGTCGCAGTCCTGAAGGTTTTGGCCCTCGGAGATGCAGTCCGTGGCAAAGACAACATCGATTTCGCCTGCAGCGAGAGACGCCTCGGGCAACTCCTTGGAGCGCGGACTAAAGTACGCCAGGATGTTCTCGAAGGTGGTTCGGCGCAACTTAAGCGAGTAGGTGCGGTTTGCGCTGCCGGCAACCTCGGCACACTCAAGTCTGAGCTCGTTCTTAAGGCGGGGCGCCAGCTGCTCAAATAGATAGTCCGCCGTGTCCGCAAACGCCGTGAATACGAGTACTTTGCGGTTTCCGGGGTTGTAGGGGTTATTGACCTTATCGACTATGAACTTGTAAAGCTCATCCAACTTGGCATCGCGCTCAGGCGTTACGGCATTGGCATAGTCGAGCAGACGGTGCAGCACGGTGATATCAAAGTCTAAATCGCTGCCCAGACGCAAGGCATCAACATCGCGCAGGTCGACGCGCACCTTGCCGCCGCGCTCGATTTCCTCGGCGTCATCGTCATCCATGCCGTCCTCGATGCCCACCGCATCATAGCTGCCCACTCCCATGGCAGCAGGATCATCGAGCCGCGCACACAGCTCCTCGCATCCCGCCAGGATGCGCGAGAGCGTGATTCGGAAACTGTTAACCGAAGATTCCATTCGCTTGAGCACGTTTACGCGCATAAGGTTGGCAACAGCACCCGTACGGTGAACCTGGCTCTCAAAGTCCTTGCCCCAGGTGTCGCCGTAACGATCCTCGTACTTACGACGTTTATCGCTGCGTACATAAGAAAGTAGCTGATACTGCGCAAACGTGAGCTGGGCGATCATGTCATTGAGCTCAGCGATAGGCGGAAGCTCCCCCGCCAAATCGATTGGCGTGGTAATAGAGAGGGGCTTGCGACGCTGCGGGAACGTACCCGAAGCGGCGCCATAGTACTTAGAGATATGCTTGCGGCTGCGCGCGATGGTAAGCACGTCGAGTAGCTTAAAGTAATCGGCGTTGACGGCGTTGACGAAGCTCTCGGTGGTGCGCTCGGCATCGTCGAGCTTGCTCCACTCGTTGAAGCGTGCTTGCGCCGTACGGCACACCTGAGTAATCGACTCAATACCATCAGCATCCGCCAGATACGCATCATCACCCTCTGTGATGAGCTCAATCTGGTTGCGGAGGTCCAGCAGACGATTGTTCACAGGCGTAGCCGAGAGCATCAGCACCTTGGTGCGCCGTCCACTCTTAATTACGTCCTCGATAAGTCGCGTGTAGCGGTCTTTTTTTTCGGAATCCGTGCTCTTGTTACGGAAGTTGTGACTCTCATCAATCACCAGCAGGTCATAGTGGCCCCAGCGTAGATGCTCCAGGTCCACATCACCGCTCGTGCCCGTATAACGAGACAGATCGGTGTGATTGAGCACGGTATAGTTAAGACGATCGTCCGCCAACGGGTTGCGGTCGTCGTTGTCCTGCGTCCACAGCGTCCAGTTATCACGCAGGCGCTTAGGCGCCAGGACCAAAATGCGGTCGTTGCGCTCCTGGTAATACTTAATAACGGCGAGCGCCTCGTAAGTCTTACCCAGGCCGACGCTATCGGCGATGATGCAGCCCTTGTACTTCTCGAGCTTACGGATGGCACCCACCACGGCATCCTTTTGGAAGTCGTAGAGCTTGTTCCAGACGACAGACTCCTCGAACTTAAGGCCGGGCCTCAAATCGTTATCTTCGTCGGAAAGGTAATCGCGGAATAAGTGGTAAAGCGTGAGGAAATAAACGAACTCGGGCGGATTCTCGCGATAGAGCGTGCCTACCTGCGCCGCGACCTCATCGGTAACATCGGCGACCATCGCAGGCTTATCCCAGACGGACTCAAACATCGCCTTTAGGCCGGCAGCTTCCGTCGCGCCCTCGTAGTGGCTTACGCCCATTACGGTGTTGGGGCGGCGCTCGTAACCAAGCCCTTCCTGGGTAAAGTCAGCAGCGGCACCCATGAAAGCATGGTCGTCGCCATTGGGGTTCTCGACTACATAGGTGCCTCCGGGCTGAATTGCCCCGTTCATCTTGGCAGATTGAAACTCGCACTTAGCGCGCACCCATTCGGCGCACTCACGGGCAATGGCGCGTTGATTGAGATTGTTGCGCAGCGTGAGCTCGAGACCCAAGCCGCCCACGCCACGCTCGCGCGAGCATTGCGATATGGCAAACTGGCGCGGGTCTTTGTCGGAAGCCATGCGCTTAACGAACGTGGGCTCGCTAAAGAGAAAGCGCACTGAGTCAACTTTCTCCAGCTCTTCTTTGAGCTCGGAGAAAGCAAAGACCGTAAAGTAACTGCTGATGATTGAAAGCTTGGCGCCCTCATCGATGGATTTAGCGAGCGCGTCTCCCAGACGATTGCGTCCGACGTTATCGAGAAACTCCATCAGCACACCGTCCTTAAGACGGCGT
The DNA here is from genome assembly GCA_902494565.1 of uncultured Collinsella sp. Taxonomy (GTDB): domain Bacteria; phylum Actinomycetota; class Coriobacteriia; order Coriobacteriales; family Coriobacteriaceae; genus Collinsella. The sequence goes on from CABUTN010000020.1 coordinate 5,181, forward strand.
GCCAAGCTATTTCATTATTGACCGAGAGGGAACGCCCGTTTCGAAGCGCCCCCCCCCGAAGTTTATCCGCAGGTATATCCACGAAGTACACTCCAGGTTTAATTGCTATCGTCTCAGGACGCAGAGGCCCCTTGCTAAATCTTTATCCATTTTCCCCCAACTATAGAGGAGCGTCGGGACAATTTCGGCAAGCGGGTTATCTTTACGACCTCAATTATTAGTTGCGCAATTAATAGGCACCGTTCATACATTTCGTGGATGCTTCCGTATAAGCCCAAATAAACGTCCCTAATGAGCGCTGTACCACGTATCTGTTCCGATTTGCTCAGACCCGTCACTCGCAACACCCAGCTTCTAATAAGCTAGCACAAGTTACGCAAATACATTCGAGACGCCGATTCGGCGGATTGAATAGGGCAACCCACAAAAAGCGAAAGCATAAGCAAAGTGGAAAAGACTGCAGCCATCAAGCATGTCGTGCTCCTACAGATAGGCCGCAACATCCCAAGCAGTGATAATCCCAAGAACCTTCTCACTGGGCTTACCGCTATGCGTGATAAACACCATGCCAATGCGGTCAGCACGGCGCATCGCCACCGTGAACATCTCTGCAACCTCTGCGAGTGTTATCGTACGTGGCACGAACCTAAGTGATTCAGAGGCATGAGCGTCCACTGGGAGCAGCTCGGCAAGCGAAGAGAATGTCGTCTCGTCATCAATGCAGACAATCTCTTCGTCGTATAGGTAGGAGAGCGGTGTGTTCTCGCTGAACACACCGCGAACGATGCCATCCTCCAGGATAGGTACGTGGGTGTAGCATTTTTCCGCCATCTCGCGCAGAACGGGTCTCACGCAGTCCTCCGCAGTTGCCGAAAACACATTCTGCATGGACACGGCGTGGTCGATTGCCTTGGGAGGATTCTCGACCGCCGCAAGCGTATTGCGCAGGAGCGTCAGCATCGAGTCGCTCGGCTCAACGGCGTAGTCACCATCGACGCTCTCCTGGTGCGAGAGCAGATTGCGCACTTCGGCACAGTACTTGAGGGCGCCGGCTACACTCCTGAAAGCTCTACCGGGATTTCTGCCAAGCCAAGCCACAGGACCGTGTTTTTCCGGCACGTCATAATGCTCACGGATACACCCCTCGAGCTTTCTATAGAGATCAAGGAACTCGCTCGCATTGTCACTTTTGCCCATACCGAAACCTCCTGCAAAAATAGCTTCGGGACGCATTTGCACAGCTAAACAAGCGCAATTATACGTGTGATATCAAGCGCCCTGCATTCAGTCTCGACAAGCGGCATCGAGCGCAGGCTTACCGGAATAGAGTCTGCGATAAAAACAAAATGAGCCCCGGTGACTTGAATCAGAGGTCACTCCCGGGGCCATCAATATGCAGTAAACCTATTCATCACTTGATGCCGGCAAGCTGTTGAGCGACTCACTCTCACCGGCGGCACCAAGGCGCTCCTGCATCTTCTCGATCAGCTTAAGGGTTGAAGACAAATACCCAAGCCCCTTCTTCAACTGCTTGAGCAACCTGCCATCCCTGCGATCCCCCTTTCCATTCTCCTTCTCGACATCCTCCTCAACACCAGCGATGCTGCGCTGCACAGCCTCGGCCGCCTTCCGCACCAAAACGGCCCCCTCATGCGGGCAGCGGTCAGTTGCCACATCAAGAAAAGCAAGAAGCCTCGAACATTCAACGAGCACGAACTGCGCATAGTTCTCCCCCATCGATGCCGCCAAAGCAACGCCGCCCGATCCCAAAAGACCAAGCGCGGCGCCGCTCCCCGTAATCAAAGCAGTCCCGCCGGCCATTCCCATGCCACCGGTGGCCAAGGCTCCGCCGCCAGCCGCGGCAAGGCTCGCATTGACAAGCGCTGCTCCGTGGAGGCCGACAAACGAGCCTCCGAAGATGCCGACAGCGATATCCGAAGCGAATGCCGCAGCCACCCCTCCTGCGCCTACGAACGCCGCCGCAGCAATGGCACCGCCCACCAAGAGCTTTGGTAATGTATCTGAAAGCTCACGAGCGCGCGTCCCGCGATGCTTCTCGAGGGAACGTATGGCATCCGAATCAACCGCGTCTTGTCTCCTGGGAAATTCATCTTTAACCCAAGCCCCGCTCCCCTTCAAACCTTTGTATTCCTTCTTCTCTTCATCTCCTATCTGGAAATAGGGGCGAAACTCAACCAGCTCCTGAGCGATCAGCAAAGCGCGCACCTTGCCGCCTCGCTGCCGCGAAATAGCCTCAAGGGCTCCGTACGCATCTTCCTCGCTCAAAAAATAGCCGTCTGCATCAATGCCAAGGCCATCCGTGACCGAATCCTGCCACGCGCGGGCCCAGCTCCTCTTTTGCCCTTTGCGCACTTCGTTCTTCTCGTTCCCGCAGTCGTAGTTGATGGCGGCAAGCTTCAGCGAGAAGGCAATCCTCGTCGTTTCTCTATCTAGGCTATAAAAGTGGAATCCATCGAAAATATCCTGGCGGCGCCTGGCACGCTCAGTCCAAGCCTCGGACATTTCCTCCGCCATATAGCCCCAGTCGGCATAGAGGGCAAACGCAAGGCGTCCAACTCCAACGTAGTTTATTCGCAAGAAGAACTTCTGGGCGAACACGACCTTGTTCCCCTCGCATTCGATACCCGCCCTGACCGCCGCCGTCGCCAGATTCGCCAGAACGAACGAAGTACTCGAAACCGTGACCATGCGAGTGAGGGCCCTGCTGTTGTAGGGCATGAAATGCGAAGCCTTGAGCTTGCGCAAGCCGGAGACACCACTCACTTCGCAACGTTCTAGCTCGGCCTTGAGCCTTGAAAGCATGTAGAAACAACGAACGATAACCTCGTTGGCCACGACTGCTGGCACCTGGCTTAAAGCTTGATCGAAAAGACCGACTTCCGTCCGAAGGTCGAAGCGAATGGGCTTGCCATCCTCGGTTTTGAACGCCGTTCCGTTAAACAGCTTTGAGATCCATTGCTGAATGCGAATATCCTTGCCCTTATAGGCAATCTGCATGTCTTGAAAAACAGGCAGGGAGGAGAGCTCCTTTAGCAGGGACAGCACAACGCCGGGAATACCCGTCCCCTTACCGGGGTTTGAACTAGACCCCGCCATGTCGCTCACGAGATGCATTGCCCAGAACAGAGTGCCAAACGCGATCTTCTCTGGAACGTTCCTGCCTATAAGAGGGCGGTCAGGATCGAAGGCGGCGGCAGGCAGGTCAAAGGCGACAAACCGGCCGGCCGTATCGGTGCCATAGCCTTTGCACGTGAATTGCGAGAGGATTGAACACGCAAGGCCAACCAAGCTCGGGTGGTGCGAGAAATCCCGCAGATGATGTTGGAGCCCGCCGCCAAACTCGGCGGTCAGCTTGTCCGCAGCAAGAGGAAACTCTTTCTCTAGAAAGCGAATAGCGTCTTCTAGAGTTGCATCCGCCTTTGTCATACCCGCAGACTTGGCAATCGTAAGAACGAATTTGCCAACCTTCTCGTCGCCCCACTCTTTGGCACCCTCTAGGTTGAAGTCTTTCTGCCAAAGGATATTCAACGCGCCCGTGAGGAGCCCGCTAACGGCTGCAAGTTCATAGTCGAACTTCGTAGCCTTTTCAGCCCGAGGGTCAAAATCAAAGAGGACCTCCTCCCCATCGGAAGCGTCCTTAAAACCAACCAGCACGGCGCTACCGTTCAGCGGCGCAGATGTAACTTTGGGCAGTTGGGGCATGGTGTAGACTATCTCGCCACCACAAAAACAAGTTCGTCTGCCATACCGGCTTCCTCCTGCAAACGCGTAAAATCAGATTGCTCTACGCCGCCAAATCCCTCTTCGTAGAAGTATTCGAAAATCTCGGTGATGCAGTTGCTCAGAACCTTGTCGGGATAGTTCGCCACTGGCAGCCTATACACCTCATTGTGCACGATAACGCACACAGCGTCACGGGTCTCTGCCTATCCGTCCAGCGAATCATGTTAGCAAGCCGCTCTTCGACAATGGATGCCATCTCGATGTCCATACTCTTGACCTGCTTGGTCTCGGCAGGTGTCAGCGTGTCCTTGAATAGCATCTCAAGTACAGCCCTCTGATGCTGATTCCGGAATCCTTCGCGCAACCATTCCGTCCGCTTGTCGCCAAATGAGCCCCTACCTACTCTCCGCTTTCAGCTTCAGCAGCAGGTCGCCCAGCTCGGGGCACTTGCTGGAAAGGCGCGTCTGAGCTCGCTCGCCCATCCCCCACCGTTGGCGGACTTCCTGGGCGCGCGGGCTCACGTGATAGTCCCCGTCCATCGCCTGCGTGGGCGACTTGGCGGTTACGCGCGCATCGGCCAGAGCGCTGTGGGCGTGGCCCGTCGACTCGTCAAACTCGATGCCAAACCACGTTGCCGCGCCACCCAAAGAGATGCACTCGTGGCTGCCCACGTCCATGATCGAGGTGTAAAACGCCTGCAGGTCAGCCCAGTCCGTAGGAAATGCGGAAAGGTCGATGCGCTTTGCCTGGCACTCGGTCAAAAGCTGTCGACGGTCCGCCCCGCTCCAACAGACCACCTGGACGGAGTAGCGACCGATCCAATCGCCGAGCCTTTTGATAACCATACAGAGCTGGTCGGCCATCGCGGTGTCCACGGCCGATATCCCCGTAAGCTCGCGGACGGGGAATGCAACGCCTTCGGTAAATTCCGTCTGCACAAACTGCGAGAACTCGCCCATAACGTTGCCGTGGTAATCGAGCTTGACGGCGCCGATCTCGATAATCTCATTGCGCAGCCCACGGCGCTGGCGCTGCTTTGGCACCGGCGCAAACTCAAAGTCCAGCACGATCTGGCGCGCAAAGTTCGTCGTATCGATAGCCGAGATACACGGCGTCTTTTCAGCTGACACGGTTAGGGCCTTTCTCCGTCAAATGCCGCTTGTTGCATAGGCGGCTACAATGCCGTAAGGATAGGCGCCCGTGCGGACATGAAGGCGGGACGCAATGCCACGCGCGCCAGGCACACGCCATACAGTCGATCCCAAGAGCGCCGCCCACTCTATTCAAATGCATGAAAAAGTTTAGGCCCGGTGACTTGAATCAGCGGTCATCCCGGGCCCATCAGAGCTCGTAGAGCTCTTGGTTGCTTTGGTCTCGCTCTTCACGGCGCTTATCGGACTTTCCGAGGCACTTAAGCAGCGTACGAAGCAAAAGAAGAGGGGTCGACGCCGTTAAGGCATTGACCCCTTGAACTAAGTAACGGCGCTGCCCAGCTATCACCCTTGGGCTGCCGTCGACTTTATTCTATCCGCGAGCATCTGGTTTACCAAATGGATTTTCGGTAAAGGAAGCACGGCACGCCCGCAAAACTACTACGCCCCAAGTGCCGCCATGGGGATCACCACCACGCCGTCGTCACGTGTGTAGGCAATGCTTCCCTTTCCAACCACAACCGCCAAAAACGCCGGCGCGGCATTCTGGGCGGCAGGATTGGAGAGCACTTTCCTCTCCAGCGCCTTGAGATTTCTCGCTCCATCGTCTACTTTCGCATCACTCAGCTTGACCTCGATGGCTCCCCAGCGCCCGTCGTGCTCAAGGATCAGATCCACCTCAAGGCCCTTCTCATCTCGGAAATAATGGACACTGTTGTCGACACCGCCGTAGGTGGAAAGGAACACGCGCACGTCGCGCAGGACGAGATTCTCAAAGAGCATCCCCAGCGTTTGCATATCGCCAAGCAGCCGCTCAGGGGTAGCCCCCAGCAACGCCGCCGCAAGTGACGGGTCACAGAAGTAGCGCTTGGGGCGCACGCGAACGCGGGCCTTCGAGCGCATGGGCGGCTCCCATCCGCACAGGTCCTCGGTCAGCTTGAGCCTGTTGAAGAGGTCCAAGTACGCAGCGATGGTCCTCTCGTCGGGGCCCGCCTCACCGTACGAGGCGTCCTTTACGAGCGTCTTGTACGTGACAGCCTGGCTCTCGTTCATGGCAAGAGCTCGCAAAAGGCCGTGTGCAAGCTCGGGCGACATGCCCTCGTCCAGCACGTTGACGTCGAGCACCGAGTGCACGTACTGGCTTGCCGTCTCTCGCGCAAGATCTTCCGAAAGCCCAAGATTTGCAGGCCAACCGCCCCTGCAGCACCAGCGGGCGACGTCATCCACCGTGCTCTCGCGACGCTGAGGGGCAAAACCCTCGCCCTTAAAGAGGCTTGCCAGTGACACGAGCGGCTCGCCGTCGCCCGACTCACACAGGGCCATGGGGCGCATTGACAGACGGGCGATCCTACCCGTGCCGGAATGACGAACATGGCTGCGCTCCTCGCTTTTGAGCGCGGTTGAGCCCGTGAGCAAAAGTGCCCCCCGTTCGTTGCCGCTCGCGTCCACGAAACGCCGGGCGGCATCCCAAACCTCGGGCACCTCCTGCCATTCATCGACCAGGTGTGGCGCATCGCCGATGAGCGCCAGGCTTGGGTCGACCTCTGCCGCCGCACGCTGTGCAGGCTCATCGAGCCTGGAGACGCTCGCCGAGCGAGAGAGCGCCGTCCAGGTCTTGCCGCACCATTTGGGGCCGTTGATCTCCACACAGCCAAACGCCCGCATAAGGGTGTCGAGGCGTTCCTCTATGAGCCGGGGCCTATATCCCTTTTGGGTCAATCTCTTTGGTGCATCCATAGACAGCCGTCCCTCTCTATCACGCGATATGCGAAATTACGCCATTCTCAATGTTGATTTTACGCTACTTTCAATGTAGTTTTTACGCCATGACAGATGTAGTTTTTACGCCATTTTCATTGAAGGTTTTACGCTTGGCATCCTTGGCGCGACCCATTCCGGGCATCACATCAGAGCGCGCTTGGTTATCTCCGCTCGCACATCTCGGCAAACGAAATCAGCTTGGTATCTCCCCTGTTCGCCGCAGCTTCCTGACATCCTTGCGTAAAGCCACGCTTCGAGAAGATCACGTAGCTTTTATACTGCCGCCTAAAGAGCTCGCTTCGGTGCACGAGCTTTTGCAGCACGTCCTCGCCTACCGGTTCGTTACGCCATTTGCACTCCGCAAAGAGCGCCGCGCCCTCTCCGTCGTCAACAATCAAGTCGATTTCTTCCTGCGTATGCGTACGATTATCCGTCCCCCACCAGCGCCCGACGCTCGCCGGAACCACATCGAGCTGGCCCGCGCGCGCGAGTTCGTACACGTATTGTCTGCATATAAGCTCAAAGACCGTACCCATGTAATCCGATACGTGCGGCTCAATGCGCTTATACGCCATCTCGACCATATCGTTTTGAATTAGCCCGATGTTCTGCGGAACAAACTTGTACCAGAACCTAAACATCTGATCGCTCAGCAGATACACGGCTCGCTTATTGCTCGTCTCGTTTAGGGGCAGCTCACGCTCAACAATCCCAAGCGACGCCAGCTTATCCACATAGCTTTTAACATTGCCCGCAGGGATTCCCGTGGAGCTAGCAATCTCCGAGATCTTCGAGCGCCCCTGAGCAATTGCTTGCACGATCGCATCATATTGCTCGGGATTGCGGCACGCTTGCAACAGCAGGTTACTCGGCTCCTCAAAGAGATAGCCCGTAGGAGTAAGAAAAAGACGCTTGATGTTGTCCTTGAGCGATACGGCAGGGTCGACTTTCTCGATATATGCAGGAATGCCGCCCGTCATGCCGTAGCAAACCGCAGCGTCTTCGCGACTCATGCTCTGCCACAGGCCGAGGGTTGTCGAAGGGTCGAACGTTATAGCTACCTATAATATAGCCAGCTATAACGTCATTCGACGACCGGCGCAAACGCCCGCGCGGACACGAAATGTGCTGCGGTGCCATTGGGGATTATGGGATGCGCTTTCCGCTCGAGGCCTCAACCGGAAACGGCATCCCGGTCTGAAGGTCAAATCCGGGGCGCAGTTTCCGCCTGAAGACCGATTCGAAAAGGGTATCCCGTTCTGGAGCCAAATACTGGGTCGTACTTTCCGCCAAGCATACCATCCGGAAAGCGCGTCCCGTTCTGAGCCTGAATTCTGGGATGAACTTTCCACTGAAGCATCTACTGGAAAATGTATCCCGTTCCGAGGCTTAATTCTGAGATGCACTTTCCGCGGAGAGACTACCGTTTTTCGAAAAGTACACGTCCCTAAACTTACCAGGTCTTCATAACTTGTTGCCGTTCACGGGAGCCGATCACCGCCCACCGATTCGGATGTAAAAATGTCGCCGAAAACAGGCCATCTACCTGCATGGTTAGATTTTGATCAGCTTTTGGTCAGCTGAGCGGCAAGTTCCAGCTGATACGTTTTTGCTACCCAAAAGAAGGCGGTAGCTCATGACCCACTGCAATGACCACCTCATCGACCAACTGCTCACTCAAGCCGAGCAAGAGGGACGATGCCTGATTCCCCCGAGCACGGCGATCCGCAAACCGCTCCTTCGGCGCATGGGCGTCACGGTCGCCTCGCCCATGCCGGGGCTGTTCGCACGGAAGGCGCGCTGGGACGAACTCAACCGGGCGCAACGTCATTGTGAGATTATTCGCGCCCTTGCGATCATCCACCCCGATTGGACGTTCTGCTCGTTTTCGGCAGCATGTCTCCTGGGACTCGAAGTCTCGTGGCGGCACCTGAACGTCGTGCATGTCTGCAGCGCCACTAAGCCGTCGGCTCGCCCGGGCGCGTATATTCAGCGGCACCAGATCAAGCCGGCCGGTGCGGTGAATCAAAATGGCGTATCGATAACGCCGCCCATCCAAACGGCTACAGATTGCCTGCTGCAGACCGGTTTTACCGATGGCATGCCCATTGCCGATTCGGCGAGCTCAAAGCTCGGCCTTGCGCGGGAGCAGCTGATGGAGGAGGTCGAGAAGCGAGAAACCGACCGCAACGGTCGCGCGGTGCGCACGGCCCTCACCACGCTCCAATATGCTGACGCGCGCGCCGAGAGCGGCGGGGAATCGGTCGCCCGAGCCGTCATGATCGAGACGGGCTTTGCGCCCGACTGGCTTCAATACGAGCTGACGGACCCCTTCGATTCGGCCAAGCCCATACGAACGGACTTTGCCTGGGAGCGCCAGGCGCGGGAACTCACACTGGGCGAGCTCGACGGGCTCATCAAATATACCGACCAGACCATGCTGGCCGGACGCACCACCGCCGAGACGCTCGTTGCCGAACGCCAGCGCGAGGCGCACCTATCGCTCTACGGCCATCCGCTCATCCGCTTTACCATGAACGAAGTCCGCTCGGCAGGAATGCTCGCCAAAAAACTGCAGACGGCAGGCATCCGCCAGACCATCCTGCCAACATGGCTCAACGATATTGAGCTGTAGGGGCTGCTGGGCTTATGCCCGCCTGCCTACCAAACCGGGACACACTTTCCGGTTGGCAGCACCCGCGGAAACCGTGTCCCACTCCGAGCGTCAATTCTGGGATGAACTTTCCGCCAGAGGGTTCAGCCGGAAACGGCATCCCACTCTGAAGCGAAATTCTGGGACGCAGTTTCCGGTTGAGGGCTGTTCCGGAAAGTGTGTCCCATTCCAGGCGCGAATTCCGGGATGCAATTTCCGCCGAGGGCTCCAAGGGGAAACTGCATCCCATTCTGGGCGCCAATTCCGGGACGCAGTTTCCGCTCCAAACAAACGGCCCCGGCTCGCGATGGAGTTGGGGCCAAAGGCCCAGCATATGCAGTTGATGTTGAGCACGAACAACCCGTCGGCAATGGCTGTCCCCGCCCTACCCTACCCGCGGTTGCGGACGCGGCTGTAGGGCGTATCCACCATGGGCAGATCCGGACGCAGCTTGCCGTCGAATGCGCGATAGGCGTTCTGCACGGCGGGCGCCGTGGGGATCGTTGCGATCTCGCCGATGCCCTTGCCGCCGTATGCCACGGGCAGCAGCTCGTCCTTCTCCACGTAGATGGCGTGGATATTCGGGATCTCGGGCGCACGGAACAGCCCGAGCGTGCCGTACCTGGCCTGGGGCACGCAGTCCTTGAGCGGCCAGTCCTCGGTAAGCGCATAGCCCATACCCATGAGCACGCCGCCTTCGATCTGACCCTGGATGGAGATGGGGTTGACCACCTTGCCGGAATCGTGTGCGGCATAGACCTCGCTCACGCGGCCGTCATCGTCCAGAATGGCCACGTGCGTGGCAAAGCCGTAGCAGATGTGGCTCTTGGGATTGGGAACGTCGGCGCCCAGCTTGTCGGTCGGCTCCAGATACACGTAGCCAAACTCGCATCCCTCGAGCGCCTTGATGGCGGCCGCGGGATCCTGGGGATGCATGCCCTGGCCGGCGACGAGTTCCTGCGTGCGCAGCTGGTAGGCGCGACCGTCGTCGTACTCGATCTTGACACCGTCACCATGCGCGCTCACGGGAGCATCGGGTGCGGGCTTGCCGGCCTCGATGCCAACCATGGCATCGCGCAGCAGGAAAGCGGCACCGCGCACGGCCTCGCCGGTCACGACCGTCTGACGCGAACCAGACGTGGTGCCGGAGTCGGGAGCGTTCTCGGTAGAGCACTCGCCGTTGGCAATACAGTAAAGCGGCAGACCGCATGCCTCGGCAACGTCCTGCAAAAAGACCGTGTTGCAGCCCTGGCCGATGTCGGACGTGGCGGCATAGACCACGGCCACGCCGTTCTCGACGCGAATCTTGCAGCGGCCGGCATCGGGCAGGCCAACGCCCACGCCAGCGTTCTTCATGGCGCAGGCGATACCGGCGTGTCCGGGATGCGCATAGTAGGCATCCTTGACCTCGAGCAGTGTCTCCTTCAGCGCCGTGGAGCAGTCGGCAATCTGGCCGTTGGGCAAAACCTCGCCCGGCTCGATGGCGTTTCTGTAGCGAATCTCCCACGGATCCAGGCCGACCTTCTCTGCCAGCAGGTCGATCAGGCTCTCGAGCGCAAACTCGGACTGGCAAACGCCAAAGCCTCGGTACGCGCCGGCGGGCGGGTTGTTGGTGTAGTAGCCAAAGCCGCGAATGTCGGTGTTCTGGTACTTGTAGGGGCCGACGGCATGCGTGCAGGCGCGCTCGAGCACCGGGCCGCACAGCGACGCGTAGGCGCCGGTGTCAAAGTTGATCTCGCAATCCAGACCGGTAAAGTTGCCCTCGGCGTCGCAACCCAGTGTAAAGGTACCGTCCATGGCGTGGCGCTTGGGATGGAATGCAAGCGACTCGGCACGCGTGAGCTTGCACTTCACAGGACGCTGGAGCTTATATGCGGCAAGCGCGGCCAGGTGTTGGATGGACACGTCCTCCTTGCCGCCAAAGCCGCCGCCCACGAGCATGGTCTCGACGACCACGCGCTCGGGCTCGCTATCCCAGCCAAACATGTGGGCGCACTCTTTGCGCGTATCGTAGGCACCCTGGTCGGTCGACTGCACCTTGACGCCGTTCTTGTACGGGAAGGCGACGGCGCACTCGGGCTCCAAGAAGGCATGCTCGGTAAAGGGTGTGGTAAAGCGCTGTGTCACGGTAAACGCGCTCTCCGCCAGCGCCTTGGCGGCGTCGCCGCGCGTCACATGGCGGCTCTGGCACACGTTGTCCTTGAGCTCCACCGTGTTGCCAAAGGCAAAAAAACTGTCGTGCAGGCGCGGGGCGTCGGCCGCCTTGGCCTCGACAATGTTACGCACGGGCTCCAGCGGCTCGTAATCAATCTTTACGAGCTTCTTGGCCTTCTCGAGCGTCGCCTCGTCCTCGGCAACCACCAGCACGATGGCATCGCCCACGCAGCGGGTGATATCGCCCTGAGCGATCATGACGTCCCAGTCCTGGATAAGGTGGCCGACCTGGTTGACCGGCACGTCCTCGGCGCGCAGGATGCCCACCACACCGGGCAGGGCCTCGGCCTTGGAGGTATCGATGGAGAGCACGCGGGCGCGCGGATACTTGGAGCGCACGGCGCTGGCGTAGGTCAGGCCCGGCTGATCGAGCTCGTCGATGTCGTCGGGATACTTGCCCTCGCCGAGCACCTTCTTGCGCACGTCAATACGGAAGGCGCGCTTGCCCACGCCGTAGTCGTCGCCGCGCTCCAAGTCCTCGTCGATCTGTTTTTCGCCGCGGAGCACCGCGGCTGCCAGCGAAATGCCCTCGATGATCTTCTTGTAGCCGGTGCAGCGGCAGACGTTACCGCGAATGGCGTACTTGATCTGCTCCTCGGTGGGTTCGGGGTCCTCGGCGATGAGCGCCGCACCCGCCATGACCATGCCGGGGATGCAAAAGCCGCACTGCACGGCGCCCACGGCGCCAAAGGCGTACACGAAGGCCTCGCGCACGTCCTCGGGCAGGCCCTCGACGGTCACGATGTTGCGGCCGGCGGCAAGCGCGGTGGTCAGCACGCAGGCCTTGACGGCCGCACCGTCCACGTGGATGGTGCAGGTACCGCATGCGCCCTCGGAGCAGCCGTCCTTGGCGGAATGGATATGCAGGTCGTCGCGCAGGTAGCGCAGCAGCGGTTTGTTTTGGGTCGTCGTGCGCTCAACGCCGTTAACGGTAAAAGTGAATTCCTGTGCCATGGTGATTCCCTTCTACACGCCGGCGGCGATGCCGGTGCGGTCGTGGATAGCGCCATGCGGGCAGACGACGGCGCACATGCCGCACGACAGGCAGTCCGCGCCGTCGATATGGGCGCAGTTGTCCTCGATGCGGATAGCGCCGGCGGGGCACTTTTTAGCGCACATGCCGCAACCGATGCAGCTGGTGTCGCAGATCTTGCGCGCAATGGCGCCCTTATCGGTGTTGTTGCAGCGCACCAGGATGTTCTGGTAGCCGGGAACGAAGGCAATCACGCGCTGCGGGCACGCCATGCCGCACAGGCCACAGCCCGTGCACTTGGAGCGGTCCACACGGGCGACGCCGTCGACCAGCGCGATGGCACCGTGGGGGCAGGCCGTAACGCAGGCGCCACAGCCAATGCAGCCTTCGCTGCAGCGGGCGTCGCCGCCTGCGGAAGCACAGCCGCTTCCGCAGGCAACGTAGGCCACGTGATGTTGAATGGATTTGGCCATAAGAGACTCGCCTATTTCTTAAGAAGGTACGAATAGTTGTCGCGCACGGCCCTGATGGTCAGGCGGACGGCCTCGGGCAGACCGGTGTTGACGGCATCGACCGAGACGGTGCGGACCGTGCCGGCGACGCGGACCTTAAAGTGGTCCTCGTCCACGGCCAGGAAGCCCTCGTTCTCGGAGTTCTCCATGTCCTGCTCGCTCCAGAACAGGGTGAGCTTGTCCTTGTAGGGACGGCCCTCCTGGTAGGGGCAGAACACGGCGCAGTTGCCGCACTCGTTGCACATACCGTCGACGTGGACGACCTGATGCTTGGCCAGGCCCGGCACCTTAATGGCCACGTTGGCGCGGTTGGGGCACACGTCGCAGCAGACCTCGCACACCGAGCCGCAGCCCAGGCAGCGGGTCTTGGTGCAGTTGCGCTTGTCGCGGCACAGCGACCCCTTGCGCTCGTAGCAGGTGTCCTCGCGGCCAGCCTGCTCGTTGCAATCGGCGTACTTGTTAAAGTCAACGCCGGCGATGGCACGGGCGACCTCGGCGGCGTCGGCGATAGCCTCGACCACGGTGGCAGGACCGCGACGGCAGTCACCTGCAGCCCAGACGCCCTCGACGCCGGTGGAGGTGGCGGCAAGGCGGCCGCGACGGTCGTGCTCGACGCCCGCGGCATCGTACAGGCTGGCATCGATGCCCTCGCCCACGGCGCAGATCACCGTGGTGGCGGGAAGCTCAACGGTCTCGCCCGTGGCGACAGGGCTGCGACGGCCGCTTGCATCCGGCTCGCCAAGCTCCATAACGTCGCAGGTCAGCACGGCGCCGTTAAGTGCCTTGGGCGCCAGCAGCTCGCAGAACTCAACGCCATCGGCAAGAGCAAGATCGAGCTCTTCCTCGTCGGCGGGCATCTGCTTCTTGGTGCGGCGATACACCAGGCGCACGTTCTTCACACCAGCCAGGCGCTTGGCCACGCGGGCCGCATCCATGGCGGTGTTGCCGGCGCCAATGACTACGACGTCCTCGCCCAGCTCGAGCTTCTCGCCCTTCTTGGCGGCCTCGAGGAACTCCAGCACATCGAGCTCGGCACCCTCTCCCAGGCCCGCAGAGCCGGGCATCCACGCACCGGTGGCCACGACCACGTCGGTAAAGCCCTGGGCCTTGAGCTCGTCAATGGAATCCACGCGGGCGTTGAGCTGTACCTTGGCACCAAAGGCCAGGCAGAGCTCGGCGTCGTGTGAGATATCGTCGCTGGCGATACGGAACTCGGGGATCACGTGACGGACCACGCCGCCGAGCGAGTCGCGGGCCTCAAAGATGGTGACGGGCACGCCGGCGCGCGTCAGGAAGAACGCCGTCGCCAGTCCGGCCGGGCCGCCGCCGATAACGGCAACGTTGTGCTCGCCGTCGTTGGCGATGGCCTGGGCGCGCAGCTTGGGCAGCACGGCGGTCATGGCCTCGCGGGCGGCCTTGAGCTTGCTGGCGCGAATCTGGGCGCCCTCGGGCTCGTAGAACGCACGCTCGCAGGCACGGCCGCAGGGATGCGGGCAGATGGTGCCGGTAATGAACGGCAGGGCGTTGCGCTCGATGATGATGTTGAGTGCGTCCTCGTAGCGGCCCTCGTCAACAGCCGCCAGGTAGGCGGGAATATCCTGCTGGATGGGGCAGCTCGTGCGGCACGGCGTGGTAAAGCAGTCGGAAAGCGGGCTCTTGCCGGCAACCTTGCGGTCGGGCAGCGGGCGCAGCGGCTTCTTGTAGATCGGGTTGGTGAGCGAGTCGGTCTGGATCGCGGTCACGGCGTCGAGAGAGACGCCCGCGAACGGCTTGCCGGCCAGATCGGCAAACTCGCCGGCCATCTGGCTAAAGCGCTCGTAGCCACCGGGCTTGAGCACGTCGGTCGCCAGGGTGACGGGCCAAATGCCGGCATCATACAGGGCGCGAATGTTGTAGACCGTGGCGCCACCGGAGTAACTGATGCGCAGCTTACCGTCAAACTGCTCGGTAATGCGGCGGGCAGCCTCGATGGTCAGCGAGAACAGCGAACGGCCAGACATGTACATCTCGGTGGAAGGCAGCTCGTTTCTCGTCACGTCGACGGGGAAGGTGTTGGTGAGCTTGACGCCAAACTCTAGACCGCGCTCGGCGCACAGGGCAATCAGGCGCTCGAACATAGGCACGGCATCGGCCCACTGCAGGTCCTCGCGGAAGTGCGTGTCATCGAAGACGATGTAGTCAAAGCCCAGCTCGTTCAGACGCTGGCGGGCAAACTCATAGCCCAGCAGCGTGGGGTTGCACTTGATGTAGGTGTTGAGGCCCTTCTCGGTGATGAGGTAGGTCGCGATGCGCTCGATCTCCGCCGGCGGGCAGCCGTGCAGGGTGGACTCGGTGATGGAGTTGGAAACGCGTGCCGG
Organism: uncultured Collinsella sp.; assembly: GCA_902494565.1. Lineage (GTDB taxonomy): Bacteria > Actinomycetota > Coriobacteriia > Coriobacteriales > Coriobacteriaceae > Collinsella. The sequence continues at coordinate 20,546 of CABUTN010000020.1, forward strand.
GATGGACTCGACAAACGCGGCGTCGACATGCTCAAACTTGTCCAGGTTGGCGAGCGCCCATGCGCGGCACTCGTTCCAGACGTCAGAGCCGCTGGCGTCCTTCATGCCCTCGATGTAGGCGTCGACCTTGGGGCTCTTGATGCCCTCCAGGTCATAGCCCACGGACATGTTAAAGACAAAGCCGTCCGGGCTGCCCAGGCCGTACTCGCGAGCGATGAGGTGGCAGGCGAACCATGCCTTCACGTACTCGGCAAAAGCCTGCGGAACCTCGAGCTCGGTCGACCACTCGCAGTTGTAGCACTCGTCCTGCGCCACAATGCAGGGCTTGTTCACACACTTGGAGAGCTCCTCGCCGTCCATAACCTGAACGGTCTTAAGCTCAAAGAAGCGGGAACCGGCCACGTAGGATGCCACGATGTTCTGGGCAAGCTGCGTGTTGGGGCCGGCGGCCGGGCCAAACGGAGTCTCGATGCGCTCGTCAAAAATGGGAAGCGCGCCCTCCTGGTTGGTCGTGACCATCTTGCGCACGCCAAAGACGGCGCCCTGAGTCTTGTGCTCCTCGATGATCCAGTTCATCAGCTGCGAAAACGGGATCGGCCTCATGATGTCGCTCATAATGAGCTCCTCTCTGTAACGCCCGGCGAGACCGCGCGGCGGGCGCAAATCCAGTGTAGCGCTAGCACAGCGCCGGCGACCCCGCGGAGGTCGCCTATACGCGCGTCAGATGCGGCGAAACATCCGGCGCGCGTGAATCTACTTGTAATTTGTAGGCGCGATCGTTGAGCGTGCTCCAGAGCTTCTTGGACTCAGCCATGGTCCACGCGTTGATCTTGTCCTCATCGATACCGACAAACTCGCGATCCTTGTACAGGACGCGGCCGTTGATGATGGTGGTGCGGCAGTTTTTGCCCATCATGCCAAAGAGCATGTGGCCGTCGATGTTCTCCTCGCTCAGCGGCGTAAAGGGCTTGTAGTCCATGACGATGACGTCGGCGGCAGCGCCGGCCTCGAGCACACCGAGCTTGCGATCGAAATACTTGCTGGCCATCTTGGCGTTATTCTCGAACAGCATGGTCATGGCCTCACACCAGCCCACGTTGGGCATAGCGGCGTTGTGGCGCTGAATGATCAGGAAGACCTTAAGGCTCTCGAGCATATCGTGGGTGTAGGCGTCGGTGCCCATGCACACGGGGATGCCGCGGCGGAAGAACTCGAGCACGGGGGCGCAGCCCACAGCGTTGCCCATATTGGATTCGGGGTTGTTAACCAGCCAGGTGCCGGACTCCTTGACGATATCCATCTCGGCGGGCGTCACGTGGATGCAGTGGCCGAGCATGGTGTCGGGACCGAGCAGGTTGTGCTGCAGCAGGCGCTCGACGGGGCTGATGCCGCCGCGGTTGAGGCGGGAGTCCCACACATCGTTCATGCCCTCGCACACGTGGATGTGGAAGCCGGTCAGGCCATTGTTGGCCTCGGCCATCTTATCCATGGTCTCGTCCGACAGCGTAAAGGTGGCGTGACCGCCAAACATGGCGGCGATCATGTGGTTGTCGTTATCGCGACGCTCCTTGGCGGCCCACTGGGCAAACTCGGCGTTCTCGGCAATAGCCTGATCGCACTTTTCCTGGCCACGGCGGTCGGAAACCTCGTAGCACAGGCACGAACGCATGCCCAGCTCCTGAGCGGCGTCCTTAATGGTAAAGAGACTGCCCGGAATCTCGCAGAAGCTCGCGTGGTGATCGAAGATCGTGGTGACGCCGTCGCGGATGGAATCCAAAATCGTGGCATAGGCGCTTGCCTTGGTGCCGTCGAGCGTCAGGTTGTCGTCAATCTTCCACCACTGCTGCTCAAGATTTTCCAGGAAGTTGGTGGGGTTGCAGCCCATAATGGCAAGACCGCGGGCCAGACCCGAATAGATGTGGGTGTGGCAGTTGATAAGTCCGGGCATGATGAGGTTGCCCTGGGCGTCGACGTACTCGGCATCCGGGTACTTGGCCTTGAGCTCGCGCTCGGGGCCCACTTCGACGATCGTATCTCCGTCAATAGCGACCGCACCGTTGGGAATGAACGGAGTCTGAGCGTTGCGGGTAAAGACAGAACCGTTAGCGACCAGAAGCATAAATGCTCCCTTCAACATCAGAGGCGGGGTTTGACACCTCTGACATGGCGGAAGTGCGAAGCGCCGGCCTACACCGGAAACGGGCCCTCTCCCGTCAACGCTTCACCAAAGGGACAAGCCCTTTGAAGTGCGGCTTGGCGCCGCATGGCGCCGGCGGACGAGGCGATGCGTCCGCCGGCGAATAGCACCGAATTGGTTACTTCTTGCTCTCGGGCAGGACCAGATCCACAGCGGCATCCTTGGCGGCATCGATGTGCTGAGCCACGACCGGCGTCTGCGGAAGGATCAGGTTAAGGACAATGGCCATGATGGCGGTGGGGGTCACGGCGTTGGAGCCGATGACGGTGGACACCCAGGTGGGCATGCCCTCGCCGGCAAGGCAACCGCTGGCCATCCAGATACCCAGGCCAAAGACGACCGAGGTGCCGACGATGGTGGTGGTGCGCTGCGTGAGGCCCTCGCGGGTGAACATGCGCACGCCGTTCATGGTGATGGTGCCAAAGACGCCGACGGTCGCGCCGCCGATGACGGGCTGCGGGATAGCGGAAAGGACGGCAGAGAGCTGCGGGAACAGACCGGCGATGGCAAAGACGGCCGCGATGATCACAAAGACCCACTTGTTGACGACCTTGTTGGAGCAGATGATGCCCACGTTCTGGCCAAGGGCGCTGGTGGGAAGACCGCCCAGCAGGCCGCCGACCATAGAGGTGAGGCCCTGGGACACGATAGCACCGGAGAGCTCGCGCTCGGTGGGCATACGGTCGATGGAGCCCAGGCAGGCGGCGGAGACGTCACCGATAACCTGAATAGCAACCATGGGGAACACGACAGCGAGGGTAATGCAGACCTCGGGATCAAACTCGAGCGCGTAGGGCATGAGCTTGGGAAGGGCGAAGACCTGAGCGGTGGCGACGCTGGAGAAGTCGATCATGCCAAAGGGGATGGAGACGATCATGCCAACGATCATGCCAAAGAACACGGATCCCAGCTTGAGCGTGCCCTTGCCAAAGTTGGCGAGCGCAAAGACCACGGCGAAGGTGATAAGAGCGACGCACCAGGCCTGCGGGGTGCCCCACAGCGGCGTACCCATACCGCCGGCCATATACTTGACGGCCGTGGGATACAGCGAAACGCCGATGGAGAAGATGACCGTACCGGTCACGACGGGCGGGAACAGCCACTTGATCTTGCTGTAGGCCAGGCCAAAGAGGACCGCGACGGCGCCGCCGACGATCTCGCCACCCAGCAGCGCACCAAAGCTAAAGCCCGAGGCGCCCATGGCCTGCAGGGCCGGCAGGAACGCGAACGAAACGCCCATGACGATGGGCAGGCCGCCGCCGATGCGACGGAAGGGAGCGAAGGCCTGAAGGGCTGTGTCGATTGCCGAAAGAATGAGTGCAACCTGAATGATGTCGGTGCTCTGCTGGCTATTAAAGCCGTAGACGCCGGCCATGATGACCGCCGGGGTAATGATGCCGGCAAACGATGCCAGTACGTGCTGAAGGGCACACGGGATCATTTCCTTAACGGGCGGCATGCCTTCGCGAATGAACAGGGCTTCAGTGCCGTTCGTAACCGTCTCCTGGGTCATTTGACCACCAATCCTCGAAATAGTTGTTTTCGCATCTAACGCTCTATTGTGACGCAGTGCGGGGTTGAGGTTGTGCCTTCGTTGCATATCGTATTAAAGATGATTCTCATTCTCAATAATAATTTTTTGTTATCAGACTATTCTTCAGCTGAGATAACGCATTTCCGCAGGTCAGGAATGTGTCTGTTCAAAATAACATCTAACTTTTCTTTTGGTCGACCGTTTACCGCCAAATTTCTACCGTTCGTCTGTATTACGCAATGTACCTGCGGATATACGAGATGATGGGCAGCGTGTTACCATGATAAAAAATTGTTATGAACACTTCGATAGAACCCAAAGGAGTTGCCCGTGAACGAGACCGTACGTCGCTTTTTGCCGATGGTCGATTTCCTGGAGCAGGCACTCGGTAAGAACAGCGAGATCGTCCTGCACGATTTCTCGGATCCCGACCACGCCATCGTCGATATCCGCAACGGTATCGTGAGCGGCCGCAAGGTCGGCGGTCCCGCTACCGATCTGGCACTCAAGATCATGCACGACGCCAAGTATCGCGACCTGCCGTTTATAACGGGCTACGAGGGACGCGGTGCCGGTGGCAAGACGTTGGAGTCGGCGACGTACTTTATCCGTGAGGACAACGAGATCGTCGGCATGCTTTGCGTCAACACCGATCTTTCCACGATACGCTCCATCAACGCCATGACTCAGCAGCTCATGGCCTGCTTCGACGCTGTGCCAAGGCAGGCGGAGCCCGCGTCTATCGAGGTCGAAAGTCTTTCGGAGTCTACGCAGGAGCTCATCGACCGCAGTATTTCCGAGTTGCTGAGCGCGCGCGGGCTGGATGTAGCGTCGCTTGGTCAGAGCGACCGCGTGGACGTCATTCGCCACCTCAACGGCAACGGGGTGTTCATGCTCAAGGGCGCCGTGGCCTGCGCCGCCACCGCGCTGGGCATCTCGGAGCCCAGCGTCTACCGCTACCTGCAAAAAGTTCGCAAGGAGGGCTAACGAGCAAAATGGAGCGCGGCTCCACAAGCGATCCGTCACTTAACAAAAGACCCTGCAGCTCGCACGCGCTGCAGGGTCTTTTTGCATGTCATGTTTAGTTGTTGCCAACGCCTTAGAGAGCGGCGACGACCTCGATCTCGACCAGACCGCCAGCCGGAAGGGCGGCAACCTGGAAAGCGCTGCGCGCGGGGAACGGGGCCTCGAACTTGCAGGCGTAGATCTCGTTCACGGCGGCGAAGTCGGCGATGTCGGCCAGGTAGACCGTGGTCTTGACGACATCGGCAAAGGTGGCGCCGGCAGCGGTCAGCAGGGCCTCGACGTTGGCGAGGGACTGCTTGGCCTGGGCCTCGACGCCCTCGGGCATCTTGCCGGTTGCAGGGTCGATGCCCAGCTGGCCGGACAGGAACACCATGTTGCCGGTCTGGATACCAGGGGAATACGGGCCGATGGCTGCGGGTGCGTTATCGGAAGACACGACGGTCTTGCTCATGTTTATCTCCTTACGATCAGTTGAGAAAGCGTGAGCGCGGCGTTCACACCGGGAGGCACAGTTCGGTCTGAACACCGCGCTTGATTGGGATGGTACTCAAGGTTTCTGTTTGATGCAAGAATATTATCAGCTTGCGAGAATATTTTATCGCCCAACGGTCTCCCCGAACCGCTGAACGGTTCTCATGTGGAGCAGCCAGTCCAAGCTGCTGAAGACTTTATCCCGCTTGGAGCACGGGCATCGCCTGCCGCAACGGCGCCACTATACTTTTGAATATCTGAGCATTTTGAAAGGCAGGATATGACCGCAACCGCCAGTCGAACCACCAACCGCAGACCCGAGCTTTTAGCGCCCGCCGGAGGGCCCGAGCCCTTTGCCGCCGCACTCGCCGCGGGGGCAGACGCCATCTATTGCGGCATGGGCAGCTTCAACGCCCGCCGCAAGGCCACCAACTTTACCGACGAGGCCTTTGAGCAGGCCTGCCGCGCCGCGCATCTAGCCGGGTCGCGCGTCTACGTCACGGTCAACATCGTCATCAAGCAGTCCGAGATGGGCGATGCGCTGCAGCTCATCCACCGCTGCTCCACGCTGGGCGCCGATGCCTTCATCATCCAGGACTGGGGTCTGTTCTTTGAGGTCAAGCGCACCATGCCCGGCATCGAAACCCATATCTCGACCCAGGCGAACATCCATGACGACCGCGGAACGCTTTGGTGCCGCGAACAGGGCGCCGACCGCGTGACCCTCTCGCGCGAGCTCTCCATCGACGAGATCGCCGTCATTCACAACGCCGCGCCCGATGTCGACCTCGAGGTCTTTAGCCACGGTGCCATCTGCTTTTGCTACTCGGGCCTGTGCCTGCTGTCGAGCTTTGCCATGGCAGGCCGCTCGGCCAACCGCGGCATGTGCGCTCAGCCCTGTCGCCTGCCTTACGAGCTGATCGACGAGAACGGCCGCTCGCTCTCCCCTGCCGGTCGCGAGCGCGCGCTGTGCCCGCGCGACACCAACACGTCGCAGCTTGTTCGCCGTCTGTATGACGCCGGCGCCGCATCGCTCAAGCTTGAGGGCCGCATGAAGGCCCCCGATTACGTGTATTCCATCGTCGACGTGTATCGTCATCAGATTGATGACATGCTTGCCGATGTTTCGACCTCTAAGGATGAGGACGCCGCTCGCCAGCGCCAACTCAAGCGCTGTTTTAACCGCGACTTTACGCACGCCTATCAAGACGGCACCTCGGGCGACGAGATGATGAGCTACGAGCGCTCCAACAACCGCGGCCAGATTGTGGGCACGGTGCTGGGCAGCCGTCTGGCCAACCGCGATGTACGCGGACTCAAGCCCGACGACCGCCGTCGCCGCGCCGCCATCGCCCGCATTGAGCTGTTTGAGCCCGTGGGCAAGGGCGACCTGCTGGAGCTTCGCCACGATAACGAGTTTGACCAGTTCCTGACCACCATTGCCGCCGATGATGCCGCTGCCGGCGATGTCATCGAGTGTCGCGTGCCCCGTAGCATGCCCGAGGGCTGCCGCGTGCGCGTGATTCGAAGCCAGCGCGCCATTGACGCCGCCGGCGCCGCGCTCAAGCGCGATGTGCTGCGCCGCCGCGCCGTAGACGTGTCCGTTGTGGCGCGTCTGGGCGAGCCGTTTACCGTTACGCTCACCTGTTGCGACGATCCTTCGCTTACGGCCACGGCCACGGGCTTTACCGTCGAGGCTGCCAAGACCCGCGCCGTCGAGGCATCCGATCTGGTTGAGCACGTCGGGCGCATGGGCTCCTCTCCCTTTGAGGCCGCAAGCTTTGACGTTTCGCTCGACGCCGGCTGCGGTATGGGCTTTTCCGCCGTGCACAAGGTGCGCGCCGCCGCTTGTAAGGCGCTGGAAGAGGCCATTCTGGCACCGTACGAGGAGCGCGCGAAAACGCTCGAGCTGCCGGCGATTGTAACCAGTGATTCCCGCCCCGCGCCCGAGCACTACCGCGATGAGCCGCAGATCTGCGCCACCGTCACCTCGCTCGAGGCCGCCGAGGCCGCTCGCGCCGAGGGTGTAACGCGCATCTACATGACCACCGACGCACTCGATGCGACCGAGCTCTCCCCCGCCGATGCATTTGAGCAGGGCATCGTACCCGTGCTCGACGAGGTCTGCCGCGCCGTTGACCACGTACGCGTCGACCCGTGGGTTGTTGCCGGCGCCACGGTCGCTATTGGCAACATCTCTGAGCTTGCCCTGGCCGCCCAGGTTGGCGCCACGGCCGAGATTCGCTCTTGCCTGCCGGTGCACAACACGCCCTGCATGGAGGCGCTTGCCGAGCGCGGAGCCGGTGCGTTTTGGCTCTCGCCCGAGATCACACTCGACGAGATTGTCTCGCTCGGCGCCGCCGCGCCCGCGGCTCTGGGCATCACCGTCTTTGGCCGCCCGCGCGTTATGACGAGCGAGCACTGCATCCTGCAGGTTGCCAACGGCTGTATCCACGATTGTGCCAACTGCCGCCTGCGTGCCCGCAAGCTCTCGCTCAAGAATATCGACGGCAAGATCATGCCGGTGCGTACCGACATCCACGGCCGCTCACGCCTGTACGACGCCTACCCCATCGACCTCACGCCGCAGGTACCGCAGTTGCTCGACGCCGGCGTCCGTCATCTTATGGTCGACGGAACCCTGCTCGAGGCCGATGAGATTGGCCGTGCCGTCGCTCGCGTCCGTCGCGCCGTCGAGGCGGCTCAAGCCGGCCGCAAGCCCGCCGCCCGCCTGCGCGGCGCCACCTCGGGCTGCATGTTTGTGGGAATTAGCTAACCGAAAGGCTTACACGTGAACGAACAACCTCAAGTCCTCTACTGCGACGCCTGGCTTATGGCCATCGACAAGCCCGCCGGCATGATTGTCCACGGCGACGGCACCGGCGAGCGCACGCTCACCGACTACGCCAGCGACCTGCTGCTGGCGATGGGCGACGGCTTTGCCGCGACCGACATGCAGCCGCTCAATCGCCTGGACCGTGACACCACCGGCGTGGTGCTGTTCTCGCTCGACAAGCAGACGCAGCCCGCCTTTGACCAGATGATTATCGACCACGCGTTCGAAAAGCACTATCTGGCGCTCGCCGAGGGCAAGATCGACTGGAACGAGAAGCTCATCGACAAGCCCATCGCCCGCGACCGCCACGATAGCCGCAAGATGCGCGTTGGCGCCAGCGGCAAGCCGTCTCAGACGCGCGTGAAGGTGCTCAAGCGCCTTAAGAGCCGCCGAGGCCTTCCCGCGCGTTCGTATATCGATGTCGAGTTGCTCACCGGCCGTAAGCACCAAATCCGTGTGCATCTGGCGAGCGAGCATCATCCCCTGGTTGGCGACGACCCGTACGGAACGCCGCGCCCCTGCGGCCTGATGCTCCACGCCCACAGCGTGTCCTTCACGCATCCCGTAACCGGCGAGCACATCCACATAGAAGCCCCCTGCCCCTGGGAGCCCTAAAACCTGCCGAAAAGGGACAGGTTTATTTTGGCAGGTTTTATCTGGACAAACGTCAAAACCACCACATAGGTTCCTACCCCTTCGCGGTGGTTTTGGCGCTTGCCCGTCCCCTGCTGTTAGACCGTGATGACGTTGTCCATTGCCCGGTACTTGGCGGGGACATCGCCTGCGGTAATAATCGTTGCGTCGCGGAAGTCCGCGAACTTGACGGGCGCCACCATGCCAAATTTACTGGCGTCCGAGATTACGAAGCGCTTGGCCGTATGGCGCATCGAGATACGCTTTACTTGCGCCTCCTCGATATCGGGCGCTGTGAAGCCCTGCTCGGCGGCAATGCCGTTAGAGCCCCAAAAGCCACAGTTGAAGTTGTAGCGGTCTAAGGTTGCCAAGGCATCGGGGCCAACGAGCGCCTCGGTCTCGGGTTTGAGCTCGCCGCCCAGCACCACGGTACGCATGCCGCGCAAAGCAAGGCGTTGAGCATGGAGCACGGAATCGGTCACATAGGTGACATCTTCAAGGTGTGGAAGATGCTCGATGAGCCTGAGCGTCGTCGAGCCCGAGTCGATGTATACAAAGCTCTCAGGCTCCACAAGCGCCGCCGCACGGGCGCAGATACGCTCCTTGTCATCGTTATGGAGGTCGCTGCGCTCATTAAGCGTTAGGTCGCGCGTCACGTGCGCGCGCTCAAGACTCGTCGCCCCACCGTGGACCTTGGCGATGCGGTGCGCTCGATCGAGCGTCTGCAGGTCGCGCCGAATGGTAGACGCCGTCACGCCCAGGGCCTCAGCAAGCTCCGGCACGGTAACCGAGCCGGCCTGCTGAACCATCGACACGATCGCGTTGAGCCTATCTTCCGCTAGCATCGCTTACTCCTCCTCGGGGTACACGACTCCCCAGTCGGCGCGAAGCTTGGTCATAAGCTTCATAACATCAGAAGCATAATCCAGCAGCTCGCGCTTAGAGTCGTCGCCGGCAACGGCCTTCTCAAGATCGGCCATCTCATAGCAAAGGGCGTAAGCCTCGGTGCCGGCGTGGACCTCCTCGCGGTGGCCGTCCGCAGTCCACACGATGGTCGCGTGATCGGCGCGCGGATACTCGTTGACCTCGATATAGCACTTATCGAAGCTAATAATCGAGCGCTTGGGTTGCTTGGAGTGGAGCGTGAGGCTCACAACACCCAGCTGCTGCTCGGCATTACGGCAGACGATGCCGCCCGCAACGTCAACACCGGTCTCACAGGTGTTGCCCAACGAAACGACCTCAATGGGCTGGCTTGCCATAAAAAGACGCATGACGGACAGGGCATAGACGCCAATATCGAGCATGGCACCGCCAGCAAGGTTGCGGTTGTAGAAGCGATTGGTCAGATCGCCGTACTCCTTGTAGCTACCAAAAATGAGCTGGGCGAGGTTCATGCGACCAAACTCGCCGGCACCCATGCGACGGCGCAGCTCTTGATACAAGGGCATATGAAGCACCGTAGTGGCGTCCATGAGGACCACGTTTTGCTCGTCGGCAATGGCACGTGCCTCGTCGAGCTCGGCTGAGTTAAGGGTAATGGCCTTCTCGCATAGCACGTGCTTGCCAGCCGCCAGAGCGGCGCGCAGGTAGGTGATATGCGTGTTATGCGGGGTGGTGATATAGATCGCGTCGATGTTCGGATCGGCATAGAGGTCCTCGACCGATTCATAGACCTTCTCGATGCCATACTGCTCAGCAAAAGCCTGAGCCTTGGACAGCGTACGGTTGGCGACGCCCGCAAGCTTGCGGCCGGCAAGAGCGAGAGACTGGGCCATCTGGTTGGCGATAACACCGCAACCGATCACAGCCCAGCGGAGCTCGGGGGCCGTAAAGATATCATCGGGGAATGGCCTGTCCTGGACCGAAGCGAACGCCGCCTTAGCGGCTGCTTCGGCGTCGAGCGGAGCCTGTTTGGAATCTGCCATTATGTGCCTCCTGAGTTATCGGAAGTCCTTCATTTCTAACAACCCTATACTCGCACAATTGCGCGCGTATCTGCTCGTGTTTGCGTGCTTATTTGCTTATCGGTCATTATTTAGCCATAGTTGGCAGATGTTTGCGCGGTTATGCGCATTATCGCGCAAGCCTATGCGCGTAAATGCGCATGCAACGATCCTTGTGAAACATAAAGGAGCGGAACACCAAAGCCCTAAAAGACAGAGTAGGCTGTATTACTCCACCCCTCTGGGGGGGGCGCAGCCATCAAAGGGCTGTCCCAAACTGCCGGCAGATAGGGACTTACCTAGCTGCCGGCACATAGGGAACGTCCCCAGCTACCGGCGTTTCAACGGCACTTATTGGCTTATAGGACAAAATGTGTGTCCCGATAGAACACCCGTTTCCATCCATTAATCCAGCCAGAACGGGTACGGGTCCCTGTGGTGGAGGTCCTCCCACACGGCCCTGTCGCCCCACTCCGGCCCTCCGTCCTCACGCGACGGCGAGGCGGAGTAGACGCTGAACAGGAAGTCGATGTCCGCGTCGGTCGGCATCGTGGCGAGCTTCTCGCGCGCCGTCCTCGCGTCCCCCGAGTGCGCGTGGCACCACCAGAACACCGCCTTCACGCGCTTGACCGACGTCAGCCCCCGGTGGTTGCGCAGGACGGCCCTCAGCTGCGAGTTCACCCCTCCCTCGATCATGTTGTTGGTCGACGGCAGCGGGCCGGCCTTGACCAGGGCGGGGTCGAGGTAGGTGAACAGCGTCCCCGCCGACACCAGCGACGACAGCGACGAGCGCGCCCGCCTCAGCCTCTCGTGGGTGTAGACCCTCCTGCCGTCCACCACGGTCCTGTCCTCCAGGAAGTCGGCCCAGAACCCGCACCAGTCAAGGTAGCGCTCGACCCAGAGCTCGGCCTGGTGCAGCGTCTCGATGCCCATGAGGTCGCGCGCGATGAGGTAGAGCTCCCGGCCCGCCTGGAGCTTCGGCCGCGTCGTCGTGTAGCGCTTGACCTGCGAGAAGGCGTGGAAGGTGCACCTCTGGACCCTGGTGCGCGGCCAGGTCTCGCGCACGGCCTTGGCGAACCCGCTCCCGCCGTCGGTGACGACCACCTCGGGCGCCGGGATCGGCGCCATGAGGGCCGACCACGCCCTCGAGTTCTCCGACCTCGCCATGTACCAGGAGACCACCCGCTCGCCGCTGCAGCATATGAGCACCACGAGGTCGCGCGCGACCCAGATCCCGTCGACGTAGAGCACGCGGTGCAGCTCGCCGTCGGGGACGGGCATCGGCCAGACCTCCCAGAACTCGGCCGTCCTGCGCCTGAAGGAACGCCCGCCGCCCGGCATCGCCGCCTGGGAGTCCTTGGAGAGGAGCCACCCGAGGAACTCGTCCAGCCTTGTCGCCGTGTCGTCGTACCTCACCGTCGTCGACGCGCCGCAGGCCGTGCACCTCCACCGCTGGGATCCCGAGGAAGTCCTGCCGTTGCGCTTGGTCCGACCGCCGCAGTAGGGGCAATAAACGGCCTTCATGGGCACCTCTTCCGAAAGGGTATTTAACGGTTCCGGAAAAGGTTATCTACCAGCGGGAACGATGGGCAACCGGACACACATTCTGTCCGAGCGGTTAAAAGCGGCCACGGAATTTAAACGGCTGAAAAAGGG
>CABUTN010000021.1 GCA_902494565.1 uncultured Collinsella sp.
GAGTGGGGCGACAGGGCCGTGTGGGAGGACCTCCACCACAGGGACCCGTACCCGTTCTGGCTGGATTAATGGATGGAAACGGGTGTTCTATCGGGACACACATTTTGTCCTATAAGCCGCCTTTTTTATTTGAGGGCTTATATGAGGCGTGGTGGCGTCGTTCCATTGGTCGGATTTGCTGGGCGCGCCACGCCCCGTGGGTGCGTCTGTTACTGAAGCGCCTGTGCGCCCAGGGCCAGGCAGCCCATAATGCCCTGCTTGCCCTCGAGGCTGTTGTTGACGATGTAGTTATCGATGTCGTTGACCTCGGGCGTGACGATATAGCCGTTGAGCATTTCGGCACACTTTTTGCGTGCGAGCGGCACGATGGGGGTGTGGTCGGCCACGCCGCCACCGATGATGATCTTTTGCGGCGCGTAGCACAGCGTGTAGGTCATGAGTGCCTGTGCCAGATAGCCGGCGAGTAGGTCCATGGCCTCCGGGTCATCGGCCATGTCTCCGGCGCTCTTGCCATCCCAGCGCTTTTTGACGCCGGGACCTGCGATGAGGCCCTCGAGGCAGTTGTCGTGGAAGGGGCAGGCGCTATGCTCGCCGATGGTGTCGCGCGGGTCGCGCGTGACCAGGATGTGGCCAGCCTCGGGATGCATCATGCCGTGCACGAGCTGGCCGCCCGAGAGCACACCGGCGCCCACGCCGGTGCCGATGGTCAGGTAGACCACATCGGTGAGGCCCTGGGCGCAACCAAAGGTGACCTCGCCCAGGCAGGCGACGTTGACGTCGGTGTCGTAGCCGCAGGGGACCTTGAGCTCGTTTTGGATGGTGCCCAGCAGGTCAAAGTAACGCCATGCGGTCTTGGGCGTCTCCAAGATCTTGCCGTACTGGGGCGAGGCAGGGTTGACCGCGGTGGGGCCAAAGGCGCCGATGCCCAGGGCGGCGATGCCCTTGTCTGCAAACCATGCGTTGACGGCCTCGACGGTCTCCTGCGGGGTCGTGGTCGCGATCTGCTCGCGCTCCAGGACCGTACCGTCCGCATAGCCCGTGGCGCACACCATCTTGGTGCCGCCGGCCTCGAGCGCTCCGATAAGCTGTTGTTCTGCCATGGTATTCCTCCCTTTTGGACGAGTTGCTCCGTGACTAAAGTATAGCGCTCTAAACAAGTTAAGAAAGCGCTATAAAAAGAAGCCCTTCAACGCGGCGGGCGATGAGGGGCTTCTTTGGTTGCTTTAGTTGCCGGGCCGTCCTTACCCGCGCGGCTTGATTTTATCACGTAGCGACTTGAGGTTCTCCAGCGCGGCGTTGAGCGTTTCGTCTCGCTTGGCAAAGTGGAAGCGGATCAGATGGTTGACGGGCTCGCGGAAGAAGCTCGAGCCGGGCACGGCGCCCACGCCCACCTTGGATGCGAGGTCCTCGCAGAATTCGAGGTCGCTGTCATAGCCAAACTCCGAGATATCCATCATCACGTAATAGGCGCCCTGCGGCACGTTATGCTCAAGACCGATGCTGTCGAGTCCCTGGCAGAACAGGTCGCGTTTGGCGGTATAGAGGTCAAGGACCTCATCGTAATAGCTGTCGTTGAAGTTGAGGGCGGTGACGACGGCTTCCTGCAGGGGAGCGGCGGCACCCACGGTGAGGAAGTCGTGGACCTTCTTGATGCGCTCGGTGATCTCGGCAGGGGCGATGGTGTAGCCCAGGCGCCAGCCGGTGATGGAGTACGTCTTGGACAGCGAGCTGCAACTGATGGTTCGTTCGAACATGCCGGGCAGCGTGGCCATATAGACGTGCTCGTGGGGCGCGTAGACGATGTGCTCGTATACCTCGTCGGTAATGCAGTAGGCGTCGTACTTTTTGCAGAGGTCGGCGATAAAGGTGAGCTCCTCGCGCGTAAAGACCTTGCCGCAAGGGTTGGAAGGGTTGCACAGGACGATGGCCTTTGGGTCGTTGTCGCGGAAGGCTGCCTCGAGCGTCTCACGGTCAAAGTCGAATGTGGGCGGGTTGAGCGGCACATAGATGGGCTCGGCACCCGAGAGAATGGTGTCAGCGCCGTAGTTCTCGTAGAACGGCGAGAAGATGACGACCTTGTCTCCGGGGTTCGTAACCGTCATCATGGCGGCCATCATGGCCTCGGTGGAGCCGCAGGTGACTACGATATTCTCGTTAGGGTTCACCGGCATGCCCATAAAGTGCTCCTGTTTGGCGGCGAGCGCCTCGCGCATGGCCTGGGAGCCCCAGGTGATGGAGTACTGGTGATAGAGCGGCTTGGGGTCGCTGGCGATGGCGCTGAGGCTGTTGAGCAGCTGCGCCGGAGGATCGAAGTCGGGGAAGCCCTGCGACAGGTTGACGGCATCGTACTTATTGGAGATGCGTGTCATGCGGCGGATGACCGAATCGGTAAATGTTGCCGTGCGGTTGGAGAGTTCTTTCATGCCGGTCCTTTCGAGGATTTGCAGTGGGGCAAGTTTACTCCTATGGAACCGGTGGGAATTGCTCGAAACGCGCTCGAAAAACTCTTTTCAAAATTCTTGAAAATTGGGGCTTGCATCGCGTGGCGTTCCTTGCAATAATAGTCGAGCGCGAAGCGCACAGGACACGGTGGGTGTAGCTCAGTTGGCTAGAGCGACGGGTTGTGGTCCCGTAGGTCGAGGGTTCGAGTCCCTTTACCCACCCCAGTTCTTGCTTCGTGTTGATATCGGGTCGTTAGCTCAGTTGGTAGAGCAGGGGACTCTTAATCCCAAGGTCCAGGGTTCGAACCCCTGACGGCCCACCACACGATATCTTCTCTAAAGTCCGCCATAACGGACTTTAGCTTTGGGTCGTTAGCTCAGTTGGTAGAGCAGGGGACTCTTAATCCCAAGGTCCAGGGTTCGACCCCCTGACGGCCCACCAAAGCATTTTAAAGCGACTGGCTTAGGCTGGTCGTTTTTTTTTGTTAACCTCGCATCGGGTCGAACCCGAAAGGGCGCGGCCGCTTTCACAGATTGAGTCTACCCTGGGGATCGGTGAAACCGTCAGTACCCTCCTTGAGTTTCTTCTCGTCTGCCTTCACGCGACGCTCGAGCTTTTTTGTATCCTCGGCAGGCGGTAGGTTCTCGGGAACAATTCCGCGGTCGATGAGGCTGCCACGCACGCTCGTGTTGTTCTCGACGTGTTCTTGTTTGATCTGGTCCAGACCGTACAAGTCGTGTTCCTCGGCGTTGAAGGCCGTCATCGAGTTCGTGAGGTCCTTTGCTTTGATGAGGACATCGGCTAACCTGTCCGCCAATGCCGCGCTCTTGGGTACGCCGAGCTGCTGCTTCATTTCCGCCGTGCTTCTGCCGCCGAATAACGCCTCATCGCCCTTCGACTTGATGATCGCGAATCCTTTGGAGTCCACGCCGCGTTTGAACGCAATACCCGAGAGCTGTTTCTCTGAATCGGATAGCGAGTGGCGCGCCTGCAAGCGCTGAATCTCTGCGAAGCGCTGCTCTATGAGCTCTTGGCGGCGCGTCTGCACGGCAAAGTATGCCTGGGCGAGCGCGATCTCTGGCTTGTTTGAATCTCCGTTCTGTGCGATTAAATAGCATGCATAGCGCGTAAGTTTGTAGTCTTTAACCGCGCGAGCGGCGACACCGGCAGTTACCATTTTCGTGGTGTCACGAAAATGGGAATCAACTGGAGTTTTGTTTGTTTCGCACGAGACTTTTGCCCTCTTAACAACTTCGGCGAAGTTCTCCCATCGAGTGTACCCCATGGGTTCCATTAAATCGCGTGCGAGCCAATACTCAACGCCGTCTTCCACATGGGCGTAGCTGTCAAGTTCGACACGCCATTTCTCGATATCCCTGCTGTCCATATCTCCTCCTCGCTGGTCTATTTTCTATGCGGGCTTTGCCCGCTCTATATTCAGAATAAGGATACGCTGTCGTGCGGACACGAATGGGCCCCGTGCTGCTTCAAGCTCACGGGGCCCATGGATATCGATTGATTGTGTTCTGCTTTAGATAGGTGTCCGGTTTAATCCGCTCGATAGTGCGATCCGAGACTTTCGGTCCGCTTACGCATGGTTTTGACCATCTCCGTCGACAGCTGAATCTGCGACTGTAGGCGGGCGAGGGCTGCGATCTCGCTGTCATCGGCATGCGGCTTGCTCAGCGCCATGGCCTTGTCTTGCAGGCTTTCAAGCTGTTGCAGGGCCTCGGATAGGCCTGTTTCGGTCCTGTTGATCATGCAATAGGTGCTCATCGTGTGCCTAAGGCTGTGTGTCAGGCGATCGGCATCTGTTGTGGCAATGCCGTACTGGGGGAGGGTGATATCCGTCTTCAGGGCCGCTTCAGGCTCTTTCTGCGCTGTGAGGGCTGCCGATGCGCCCGCGATACGTCCGAATACGATGCCGTTGGCGCTTGACAAGCCACCAATGCGGTCGGCGCCGTGCATGCCGCCTGTCGCCTCGCCGCAAGCGTAGAGGCCCTCAACGCCCGTGTGCGCGGTCTTATCGATCTTGATGCCGCCGTTAGCAGCGTGGGCATACATCGCAACGCGCATCTCGTCGGTCGGCGCGATGCCGTGCTCGTCTTGCAGCCAGGTGGCAAAGGTCTGCACAAACTCTGGGACATCCTCGCGGGGGAAGTCGTAGTGGAGTGCCAGGCCTTCGACACCTGCCTGATCGATGACGAGATCGATAGCGCGGGAGGCCAAGCGTGACGTGAAGGGACCATATCCAGAGCGCTGCTCGAGCAGGTCGTCCAGCTTGTCGTCGGCAATATCTACCGGCTGGTCTACGTGCACGTAGCGCCAGGTTTTCTCATTGAAGACCAAGTTACGCCTGGGCTCGATGAAGCCGGGCATCATCTGCATGAACTCTATATTAGTTAGTGTTGCGCCGTGCGCCAGCGCGATGGCCTGCGAGGAACTGAGCACATCAGCCGACGTAAGGCTGCGCTCGAACAGGCCGCCTGTGCCACCGGCTGCGATGACCGTGGCCTTGGCAGCAAAGGGCACGATTCGATTTTCGGTAAGGTCGTAGAGTACGGTTCCGGTTATTCTGCCGTTCGTGTCCTCAACAAGGTCGATAAGCTCATGGCGGGGGAGCAGGCGAATGCCGAGCGACTCGATCCAGGTCGTCAGAGCGTCCTCAAGGGGCTTGCGGGTGAGGCCGCGCCACATGCGCGTCTTGTGGTCAAAGCAGGGGATAAATTGCTTTTGTTGAGCACTCTTGGCGCTTTGCGGACGCTGGAGCTCAACGCCCAGGTCTTGCTCGAGCCAGTCAATCGCTTGGGGAATGCCGTGGACGAACGCTTGGACGAGTTCGGGGTCGGCAACGCCGCCGCCGACGGCCAGGATGGTGTCGATGAGGTCCTGCTCGTCGTCTTCGTTAACGGGTCCGATAAGCCCTAGGCCCCAGGTTCCGGGGAAGAAGCTCGATCCACTCATAGTCTTGCCGGCGCTTGCCGCAGTGACGGTTGCACCCGTGCGTGCCGCTTCGATGGCGGCGCAAAGGCCCGCAATGCCAGATCCAATTACCAGTACATCAGTCGATTCCATCGGATTCCTTTCTCGTCCGGCGCATTGTCGCACGGGTGATCGGCAATGGGGCCGCAAAGACTCGGCAAATCGGTAAAGGGCAAATATGGCAGGTGGGCGTCAGATGGACTCGGCCACTTCGGTCGGCCTATTTGATAAGTTGCGGTGGAATACGGACTGTTTTGGCCTGTATGGATGCAATTCAGTCCGTATTTCACCGCAACTGATACATCGGACCTTCTAATAAGAGTAACCAATTTGAGACGGGGCAAACAAAAAGAGCCGCTACCTTGAAAGGTAGCGGCTCCAAAGCTCAACTATATGAGCATCGCGCGGGCGCGATTAGGCCTTGAGGGCCTCCTCGACGGCGACAGCGCAGGCGACGGTGGCACCGACCATGGGGTTGTTGCCCATGCCGATGAGACCCATCATGTCGACGTGCGCAGGCACGGAGGAAGAACCGGCGAACTGGGCGTCGGAGTGCATGCGGCCCATGGTGTCGGTCATGCCGTAAGACGCAGGGCCGGCGCCCATGTTGTCCGGGTGCAGGGTACGGCCAGTGCCGCCACCAGAAGCGACGGAGAAGTACTTCTTGCCAGCCTCGAGGCGCTCCTTCTTGTAGGTGCCAGCGACGGGGTGCTGGAAGCGCGTGGGGTTGGTGGAGTTACCGGTGATCGAGATGTCGACGTTCTCGTGCCACATGATGGCAACGCCCTCGCGGACGTCGTCGGCGCCGTAGCAGTTAACGGCGGCGCGGGGACCATCGGAGTAGGGGATGGTCTCGACGACCTTGAGCTCGCCCGTGAAGTAGTCGAACTGGGTCTTCACGTAGGTGAAGCCGTTGATGCGGGCGATGATCTGAGCAGCGTCCTTGCCCAGACCGTTGAGGATGACGCGCAGCGGCTTCTTGCGAGCCTTGTTGGCGTTCAGAGCCAGGCCGATAGCACCCTCAGCGGCAGCGAAGGACTCGTGACCGGCCAGGAAGGCGAAGCACTCGGTGTCGTCGGAGAGCAGCATAGCGCCCAGGTTGCCGTGGCCCAGACCGACCTTGCGGTCCTCGGCGACGGAGCCGGGAACGGTGAAGGCCTGGATGCCCTCGCCGATGATGGCGGCAGCCTCAGAAGCGGACTTGGCGCCACGCTTGACAGCGAGAGCGCAACCGAGGGTGTAGGCCCACTCGGCATTCTGGAAGGCGATGGACTGGGTGTTGTTGACGATCTCACGCGGGTTGAAGCCCTTGTCGGTGCAGATCTGCAGAGCTTCCTCGAGGGAGGCGATGCCGTTGTCGGCGAGGCACTTGTTGATCTTGTCAGCGCGGCGCTCGTAACCTTCGAACGTAACAGTCATAGTTATTTCCCTCCCTTTCTACTCGTGAACCGGGAACACGCTGGCGACGGAGTGAGTCTCCTCGTCGGTGCGCGGGTCGATGTACTTGGCAGCGTTCTCCCACTGACCATAGTGGCCCATAGCGCCAGCGATGGCCTCCTCGGGGGTCTTGCCGGCCTTAACGGCGTCGGTGAACTTGCCGAGGTTCAGGAACTCGAATGCGATGATCTCGTTCTTGTCGTTGAGAGCCATGCGGGTGACGTAGCCCTGAGCGAGCTCGAGGTAACGAGCGCCCTTGGCCTTGGTGCCGAACATGGTGCCGACCTGAGAGCGAAGGCCCTTGCCGAGGTCGTCGAGGGAGGCGCCCACGGGCAGGCCGCCCTCGGAGAACGCGGTCTGGCTGCGGCCGTAAACGATCTGCAGGAAGATCTCGCGCATAGCAACGTTGATGGCGTCGCAGACGAGGTCGGTGTTGAGGGCCTCGAGGATGGTCTTACCGGGAAGAATCTCGGAAGCCATGGCGGCAGAGTGGGTCATGCCCGAGCAGCCGATGGTCTCAACGAGGGCCTCCTCGATGATGCCGTCCTTGACGTTCAGCGTGAGCTTGCAGGCGCCCTGCTGAGGTGCGCACCAACCCACACCGTGCGTAAGACCGGAGATGTCGGAAATCTCCTTAGCCTGGACCCACTTGCCCTCCTCGGGGATGGGTGCGGGGCCGTGGTATGCACCCTTGGCAACGGGGCACATGTTCTCCACTTCCTGTGAGTACTGCATGCCTCTCCTCTCTATCGTGTTGGCGTCCCGTCTGGGGGTCGTGGCTGGCGATTGCCGGGCGACCCTTCGAAAGGGACATGACATGCAGCCCCTATAATACCGCGAAATGCACGGAATATTCGGCGAACGGCTCAGTTTTCGTAGCGAGAAGTCCTGAAGTTTTAATTGAAACGGTTTAACTCTATGTTCTGTGGTCATGAACTTCCGTAGAGGGGGTCCGTCTTGGGCAAGCTTTTGGTCCGCTCTTGCAAGCGTTGCAGTGGTTGACCTGTTGCAACGGTGCCGTTCGCCGCCTGTTTGCTGCCTTTGGCCGCGCGAGTGTATTGTTTTGCGTGAATGTTTTGATGGCACGCTTCAATCGTGCTGTATTGGATGGTAAGCAGATCCCGGCGAAGGGAGCGCCATGCAGCGCGTTTGGAGAACGGTTACCGGCTTTTACCATGTCTGTGCCCGCGGTACGGGCAAGCAGCTCATCTTTGAGGGCGATGAAGACCGATGGGAGTTTTTGGAGCTGATGCGCGAGTGCTGCCGCGAGGAGGGCGTGACGGTTATCGCCTGGTGTCTTATGGGCACTCACGTGCATTTGGTGCTTGCAGATTACGAGGACAGGATGAGCGCGGCGATGCACCGGTTGCTTTTGACGTACGCGCGGCGGTTCAATAAACGCACGGGGCGCACAGGCCATCTGTTCCAGAACCGTTTTGACCGGCGTTCGCTCGATACCGACTGGCAGGTGATGGAGGCTATTCGTTCCGTACACGCCGATCCGCAGGAGGCTGGCATCAGCTTAATCGAGCGTTATCCCTGGAGCAGCTTTGCCGAGCATTTGCGCGCTTACGACGGTGACGCGACTGATGTCGCGAGGGGATTTTCTGATCCTTCTTGCGTGCTTGAGCTTTTTGGTTCTGCCGAGGGCTTTATTACCCATTCGCTTTCGACGCCCGACGGCGGCGAGCCAGCGCTGGGCGATATGAAAGAGACGGAGTGGGAACGCCACGCCTTTGCCGACAAGATGGCGAAGAGCCTCGGGGTTCCGCTCCACGGGGTTAAAGCCGCGCCGTCGGCGCAGCGCAATATCGTCATTCTTGGATTGCACGATGCCGGTTTTACGGTGCGTCAGATTGAGCGATATACGGGGATTGGCAAAAGTACCGTTTCTCGTATCGTGCGCGCTTATGCGCGGGTGAAGGCACAGACTGAGCTCTCGGAATAGAAAATGGCCGAACCACTCTTGTCAAGCGATTCGGCCAACAAAAATCTTAAGATTTGGGACAAGTACTACTGATTATTTCGCCCCTCGAGCATGCCGTTGAGGGTGCGCCAGGCGAGCTCGGCGCATTTGACGCGGGCGGGCATGTGCGAGATGTCCTGGAGCTGGGCGGCTTCGTCCAGGTCTTCCAGGTCGTCCTCGGAGAGCTTCTCGCCGCGGATCATGGCGAGGAAGAGCTCTGCCAAGCGGTGAGCTTCCTCGACGGTCTCGCCGGTGATGAGGTCGGCCATGATGTCGGCGCTGGCCTGGCTGATGGCGCAGCCGTGCCCGGTAAACGAGGCCTCCTCGATCACGCCCTTCTCGACACGCAGCTGCAAGGTGAGCTCGTCTCCGCAGCTGGGGTTGATGCCGTCGTGCTCGTGCGTGGGAGCATCCATCTCGTACTTGTAGTCGGGGTGCGAGTTGTGCTCCATAAATGTGGTGGAGGTGTACAGATTACCCATTGAACGTGCTCCAAACGTGATGCAGGCCGGCGATGAACTTGTCAATGTCGGCCTTGTCGTTGTAGAAGGCCACGCTGGCGCGGCAGCAGGCAAGGTTCTCGACGCCCAGCCAGGTAAGCAGCGGCTGCGCGCAGTGGTGACCGGCGCGGATGCAGACGCCGTCCATGTCCATGATGCTCGCGACGTCGTGCGGGTGGATGCCCTTGACGTTAAAGCTCACAACGCCGTGGTGGTTGTCCCAATAGATGGAGCCGATGATCTGGACAAAGTCGAGCTGCATGAGTTCGCCCATCAGGTAGTGGACGAGTGCCTGCTCGCGGGCCTGGATGTTCTCGTAACCCACGGTGTTGACCAGGTAGTCGAGTGCCGCACCCGTGGCGAAGATGCCGGCGGCGTCCTGCGTGCCGGCCTCGAACTTCTCGGGGACGGGCGCCCAGACGGCGTCCTGCTCGGTGACAGAGTCGATCATTTCGCCGCCGGTGAGCATGGGCGGCATGGCGTTGAGCAGGTCCATCTTGCCCCACAGCACGCCGATGCCCATAGGGCCCATGGCCTTGTGTGCGCTAAAGGCAAAGAAGTCGGCTCCCAGGTCGGCCACATCGACCGGCATGTGCGGCAGCGACTGCGCACCGTCGACGACCAGGTAGCCGCCGTACTTGTGCACGAGTTTGCCGAGGTTCTTGACCGGGTTCTCGACGCCCAGCACGTTGGAGACCTGGCCCACGGCCAGGATCTTGGTCTTGGGACCAACCTTGGCAAGAACTTCCTCGGTGGTGAGCTGGCCGGTCTTGGTGGGGTAGAGGTAGACGAGCTTGGCGCCGGTCTCGCGGCAGACCTGCTGCCACGGAATCAGGTTGGAGTGGTGCTCCATGATGGTAATGACGACCTCGTCACCGGGCTCGAGCACCGTTGGCGCAAAGCTCTTGGCGACCAGGTTGAGCGACTCGCTCGTGTTGCGGGTGAAGACGACCTCGTTGGCCCGGGGGGCGCCGATGAGGTTGGCAATCTGCTGGCGCACCTTCGCGATGGCCTCGGTGGCCTCGACGGACAGCGAGTACAGGCCGCGCAGGGGGTTGGCGTTCATGCGCTGGTAGAAGTCGCGCTCGGCGTCGAGCACGCAGGCAGGGCGCTGCGCGGTGGCGGCGCTATCGAGGAAGGCGATCTCGGGGTGCTGCTGGAACAGCGGGAACTGCGCCTTGTAGGGATTGGTCTCGATGTCTACGGTGGGCCAGCCGCGTGAGGCCTCGTCGCTGGCGTCGAGCTCCATAGGCTCCGGTGCGGTACAGGTGTCGCATTTAACGTGCTCGGTGTCGATCATGCGAGCTCCTCCTCGAAATTGTCGATCAGGTTGTTGCCCAAGCGGACGACGGCGGCGCGGGTGCGCTCGTCGGTCGCGGAAAGCGCAGCGTCCTCCAGCTTGGCACGGATGAACAGGTCCTCGGCGGCGTTTTGGTCAAGGCCGCGGCAGGCGAGATAGAACAGCTGCTCGTCGCGGACGTGGCCGATGGTGGCGCCGTGGTTGCCGGCGACGTCGTCCTCGTCGCAGAGGATGACGGGGACGGTCTTGTTGTCGACGCCCTTGTTGGCCAAGAGCACCGTCTCGCGTTCGGTGCCGACGGCACCCTTGCAGCCGTGCACGAGGTCGATGGTGCCACGGTAGACCTTCTTGGACGTGCCGGTCAGCACGCCGTTGGCGTCGATCTCGCACTCGGTCTTGCGACCGCGGTGGCGCAGCTCGTAGTTAAAGTCGCGCACCTGCTCTCGGGCGCCCAGGTAGTCAGTATCGATGGTGACCTTGGCGGTATCGCCCAGCAGGTCGCCGGCAAGGCCGGTGGCGCTGGCGCCAGCGCCCAGGACGGTGTGCTGCACGTTGACGCGCGCGCCCTCGTCCAGGAACAGGCCGGTGTCGTCGAGTGCGATCCAGCTATCGTCGAGCGTCTGCGTGCAGGCCACGTTGACGGTGGCGTACTCGTGGGCGCACACGCGCAGCACGGATCCCACGACGCCCTCGCCGGCAACGGGGGAGTCCAGGGCAATAAGCAGATCGAGCGTCGACTGGGGACGGGCGACGACGTCGATGGCGGCGATGGCCGCGGCTGCATCGACACCGCTCACGCGCACGGTAACCGTGGCGTGCTTGTATGCGGGCACATCGATGACGATGCGCTTGGTAGCGTGCTCGGCCAAGTAGGCGTAGGCAGCCTCACCCATGCCGGTTTCGAAGGCCTCAGCAGGGGAGAGCTCTTCCTCGAGCTTAATGGCGCCGGCCTGGTAGACGGAGGTTGCGGGCACGTCGAGCTCGGTCTCGGGCGTGATGCGGGCGCGGCCGGCGGCATCACCGGGGGCGGAGGCACGGCGCTCGGGGAAGCGCTCGGCCATGGCGTCCATGGCGGCGTCGAACGCGTCTGCCACGCCGGTAAACTGCTCGTCCAAGCCCTCGACCTCAATGGTCTCGGTGGGAGCGGCGGCAAGCTCGTCAGAGAGCTCGAGCTTGGTCTGATTCATCTTCAGCCAGCCCCAAGTGGCAGCCGGCATCGCGTTGACCTGCTCGAGCGTGGTAGCAGCGGTGTTGGTTTCCTGTTTCATTATCCGATCGCTCCTTCCATCTCGAGCTTAATCAGGTTGTTCATCTCGACGGCGTACTCCAGCGGCAGCTCCTTGGAGACCGGGTTGGCAAAGCCGTTGACGATCATGGTACGGGCCTCTTCCTCCGAGATACCGCGGCTCATCAGGTAGAACACCTTGTCGTCGCCGATGCGGCCGATGGTGGCCTCGTGGCCGATGTCGACGTTCTTGGCGCGGATGTCCATGGCCGGAATAGTGTCGGAGCGGCTTTGGTCGTCGAGCATCAGCGACTGGCAGCTCACGGTTGCCTTGGAGCCCTCGGCCTTGGGTGTCGCCACAATAGAGCTGCGGAAGGTCTGAATGCCGCCACTCTTGGAGATGCCCTTGGTCTCGACGGTTGCCGAGGTCTCGGGCGCGTTGAGCACGACCTTGCAGCCGGTGTCGAGGTTCTGCCCGGCGCCGGCAAAGGTGATGCCGGTAAAGCTCGAGCGGGCGCGACGGCCGTTGAGCACGCTCATGGGGTAGAGGTAGCCCACGTGGCTGCCGAAGGAGCCGCTGATCCACTCGATGTCGCCATCCTCGTCCACGCGCGCACGCTTGGTGTTGAGGTTGTACATGTTCTTGGACCAGTTCTCGATGGTCGAGTAGCGCAGGTGCGCGCGCTTGCCCACAAAGAGCTCGACGGCGCCGGCGTGGAGGTTGGCCACGTTGTACTTGGGCGCGGAACAGCCCTCGATAAAGTGCAGGTCGGCATCGTCCTCGACGATGATGAGCGTGTGCTCAAACTGACCGGCGCCCTTGGCGTTGAGGCGGAAGTAGCTCTGCAGCGGGAAGTCGAGCTTGGTGCCCTTGGGCACGTAGACAAACGAGCCGCCCGACCACACGGCACCGTGCAAGGCCGCAAACTTGTGGTCGGTGGGCGGGATGAGCGTCATAAACTTCTCGCGGATGAGCGGCTCCCACTGCGGGTCGTGCAGGGCCTCTTCGATGCCGGAGTAGACGATGCCCATCTTGGACGCGGTGTCCTGCATGTTGTGGTAGACGAGCTCGGAGTCGTACTGCGCGCCGACGCCCGCCAGGTAGCTGCGCTCGGCATCGGGGATACCCAGGCGCTCAAAGGTGTTCTTGATGTCGTCAGGCACCGACTCCCAGTCGTGCTTTTGATCGGTGTTGGGCTTGACGTAGGTGACGATGTTGTCCATGTCCAGGCCCTCGATGGAGGGGCCCCACGTCGGGTCGGGAAAACGATTGAAAATCTCGAGGGACTTTAAGCGCAGATCGAGCATCCACTGCGGCTCGTCCTTCTTGGCGCTGATCTCGCGCACGATGTCGGGCGTGATGCCGGCGTCGAGGCGCTCGAATCCCTCCTCGCCATAGGTGAAGTCGTAGAGGCTGCGGTCGATGTCCGCGACCTCGGTGCGGTTCTTGGTCATTGCGTCGCCCCTTTACGCCTGCTGCTCGGCAGCGGCGGCCTCGGCCTGGGCGCGCTGATCGGCGGCCTCGCGCTCGAAGGTCTCAAAGCCGTTCTTGTCGATCCAAGGGATCAGCGAGGCGTCATCCTCGCGCACGATGTGGCCCTTCACCATAACGTGGACGCGGTCGACATCCAGGTGCTCCAGGATGCGCGTGTTGTGCGTGATAATGAGCATGGAGCCGTTGCAGCTCTTGCGGTAGGCGTCCATGCCATGGCTGACGGTGGAGAGGGCGTCGACGTCCAGGCCCGAGTCAGTCTCGTCCAGGATGGCGAGCTTGGGCTGCAGCAGCAGAAGCTGGAGCATCTCGACCTTCTTCTTCTCGCCGCCCGAGAAGCCCACGCCCAGCTCTCGGTTGAGGTAGGCGGTGTCCATGTTGAGCTCGGCCGCGAGCTCCTTGACGCGACGGCGGAACTCCTTGCCCTTCATCTCCAGGCCGGGGCGGCCGGCGATGCTGGCACGCAAAAAGCTCGATAGCGGCACGCCCGGGATCTCGACCGGGGCCTGGAAGCTCAGGAACAGGCCGGCGCGGGAGCGCTTGTCGGTGGTGAGCTCGGTGATGTCCTGGCCGTCAAAGACGATGCGGCCGTCGTTGACGGTATAGACGGGGTCGCCCATGACCAGGTGGCCAAGGGTAGACTTGCCGGCGCCGTTGGGTCCCATCAGCACGTGGGTCTCGCCGGCGGCGACGTTGAGGTTGACGTTGTGGAGGATGGTCTTCTCGTCCACGGAGGCGGTCAGACCTTCGATGGAAAGCAGCGGATTTGCGCTCATGCTGTTCCTCTCTGTATATGGTGTACTCATAGGTGTACTAAACCCTAGGAATCTTCTCGGAATAAAGTTACTATGGGTTCGGCGTTAGTCAAGGGAAAACCCGACTAATCCACTCGACTTTTCTAGATGTGGGACAAATTCATCGGTTATGTATGTCCCCAGCGTTATGGAAGGGTAGGTATGCTCATTTCTTCCAAGGGCCGCTATGCCCTCCGATTGATGATCTATATCGCAGCGCTTGGCGACGCCGAGGGCAAGATTGCCCTGCGCGAGGTCGCCGACCGCGAGCATATCTCGCAAAAGTATTTGGAGCAGCTGGTGCGTCCGCTTATGAAGGCTGGCCTGCTTAAGAGCGTGCGCGGCAAGGGCGGCGGCTACATGATGGCCAAGGACCCGGCTGAGGTGCGCGCCGGCGATATCTTGCGTGCCGTCGAGGGCAGCACGGCTCCGGTGGCGTGCGACGGCATCGACAACAGCTGCACCCGCAGCGATCTTTGCTCGACCGTCAAGTTCTGGCGTGGTCTGGACGACGTGATCGAAAAGTACGTCGACGGCGTGACGTTGGCCGACCTGGCCACCGTTCCCGAGATCAACTTTGACATTAAGCTGTAGGGGTGCAAATGGCATCTCTCGACAAGGTGTACAAGCAAATCGAAGTTTTTGCTCGGGAATGTGACGCCGAGAAGGTCGTGCTGTTTGGGTCTCGCGCTCGAGGTGACAACTTGCCCAAGAGCGATATTGACATCGCCGTAGCAGGTTGCCGGGATTTCGGCCGCTTCTCATATTTGATCGATGAACGTCTTGATACTCTTTTAGATGTAGATGTCGTCAATCTCGACGAGTCCTTATCGCAGCAATTGCTCGATGAAATTGCCAGGGATGGTGTGATTCTGTATGAAAAAATATGAGAACTTTGTCAGCGCCTTGGCGAATCTTGAGGATGCGCCCAATCAGGATCTCAACAATGATTTTGTTCAGAGTGGATTGATTAATAAGTTCAATCTTCAATTTGAACTGAGCTGGAAGCTTCTTAAGCGTCTGCTCGAGTATGAGGGCGCCACGCTTGCCGCGTCGGGGTCTCCTCGCGCCATCTTGAAGGAGTCGTACCGATTCTACGACTTTATTGATGAGGCAGCCTGGCTAGATATGCTCAGAGACCGCAATACGAACGTCCATATCTATGACAACAAGCTCGCTCAAGATTTGATTCAGCGCATCTTGAACGTCTATATCCCCGCATTCTGCCAGCTGAGGGACGGGCTGATGGAGCGTTACGGCGAGCTTCTGTTGGCGCCCGACGACCAGTTTGTTTAATTCCTTAAGATTTCGCGGAGGGTTGTTGCCGTTTACCGAGGGGTTGTTGTGCAACAACGGGCGAGCTGCAATACTTATTTTTATCTTTGCAAACTGAACTTTAACTACACCAATGCAGGGAGGATCTTATGCAGCCCAAGCATTCTGCTATTGTCGCGGGCCTGACGTTGGCGCTTTCGTTTGGCGCCGTTTCCGCGCCGGCACCTGTCGCTGCCGAGGAGCCCACGCCGGGCGTTGCCTCGGATGCCACCGATATCGATAAGGGTCTCTACACCCAGCAGTCCTTCTCGGGCGTGCTGAGGTCGGTCCAGGGCGTTTCGTTTGTCAACGTGACTCCCGAGATGAAGTACTTTACCAAGTACGAGAGCCATGGTAACTACAACCAGGGATTTTCGTATGGTGACGGCTATAACGCACTGGGTTACTATCAGTTTGATCGCCGCTGGTCGCTCATTCCGTTTATGAAGCAGGTTTACAACTACGATTCTGCCAAGTACAGCATGCTCAAGGATGCGATTGATCGCGGCAGCGAGATTTCCAACACGAGCAATGCCATGTACGAGAACGGCCAGCTCACCGAGTTGGGCCATATCGCTCAGGATGCCTTCCAGGGTGCGTATAACACCGATCCTGTTGAGTTCTCAGCACTTCAAGATGCCTATGCGTACAACTCGTACTATGCGGTGACCGAGGCGTGGCTCAAGAGCGGCCTGGGCATTGATATTTCGGGCCGCGCCGATTGCGTCAAGGGCATGGTGTGGAGCATCACCAACATGTGCGGTACCGGTGGCTGCAGAGACTTCTTCCGCTGGGCGAATCTTTCCAACGATATGTCCGACCGTGAGTTTGTGACGGCGCTCTCCAATAGTGTGGTCAACAATGTCGCCACTAAGTTTTCGAGTCAGCCCCAGTATCATGAGGGCTGGAAGAATCGTTATAAGAATGAGCTGAAGGACTGCTTGGTTTATATTGCCGAGGACGAGGCCGCTGCCGCTGCGGCGCCCGTGCAGCCCGAGCCCTCGCCGACGCCTGACTCGAATGACGACTCGAGTGACGATGCCAACGATGACAGGATGGATGCGCCCTCGACCGATGCTGACGGTAATGGCTCTGCTGGTGGCGCTACCAACGACGGCTCTACCTCGAACGGCTCCGATTTGAACGGCTCTGCTGCGGGCGATTCGCCTTCAAGCTCTGCCGGCAATACGGACAGCGACGCTTCTGGTTCGACCGGCGCTGACACCTCTAACTCATCTACCGGCTCGAGCGATTCGTCCGTTGACACCGGCTCTAACAACGGCTCCGGCTCTGACGCAACCCCTGATTCCGATGCTTCCAAGGACGATTCGAATAAGGCGCCGGACGCTCCCGTTGCTTCGCCGGACAAGAAGCCTTCTTTCTCCGAGCAGCTTGGTTCTACGCTGGGTTCTTCGCTGATGGCTGGCGTTAATAACGGTTCGGCCCAGAACAAGGACAACTCTGATCAGGCTTCCACGGAAAAGACCGAAGCCGTAAAGGGCGACTCCAAGGACAAGGCTTCCGAGAAGACCGAATCCGATAAGGGTTCTAGCTCTGAGGAGAAGGGCGACAAATCCGCTCAGAAGAAGGACGAGGATAAGAAGTCTGAATCTGAGGAAAAGGACAAGAGTAAGACCGAGGACGAAAAGCAGCAGGGCGAGGACAGCGGTAAGGGCAATACCGATGACCAGGTCCAGGAGCAAAATGACTCCAAAACGGTGACCACTACGACCACGACGACTACAACTACCAAGTCATCTGGCGGCAATATGCCCAAGACGGGCGATCTGATTGTGATGGCGAGCCTTGCCAGCGCGAGCTTGGCCACGCTGGGCGCTACGTCTATTGTGAGTGGCAAGCATAAGCTCGATCAGCAAAAGAAAGCTTCTGGGGAGGACGGCTCGGAGGAGTAGCCTCTTGGTTGCTAGATAACTAAAGAGTTGGGACGGGGTCCGGTGCGAATGCGTCGGGCCCCGTTTTGTTGTGCAACGATTAGTTGTGCCCCCTCACACCTCTTGTTGCTACCGTTGCCCGATATGTTTGCGCGGCGTCATCGGTACATGCGATGCGGTCATTACAATTGGCATCGTGCTGCGATTTAGGGGGAACGTTTTGGTGTCTGAACAGGCAAATGTTGATTGTGCTGCTGGCTTTGGCGTGCGCTTGATCGGCTGTGCCGACGATGCGGTTTTGCCCATTGGCATGCACGACTATGCGGAGGCCCTTGGTTGCTGCATGCTGGTTGACAAGACCATGTTTATTGCTGATGTGTTGGACTGCGACGCGTCCGTTGTGGTGTGCTGTCGACCCGAGGGTTTTGGCAAGAGCATGAACTTGTCGATGCTCAGGGCTTTTCTGGAGCGTCCGGCGGTCGGTCGCGCCGGTCGGATCTCGTTTGCCGATGCTCAGATTTGGGATGCGAACGGCGGGCGCTATCGGGATGAGTATGCTTGCTATCCGGTGATATCGCTGGACTTTTCTGGCGCTGCGAGGTGTGGCCCCGCTGTTGCCGGCGTCGTGCGCGATGCCCTTTCGGGCGAGTGCGCTCGCTTGTTGGCGCTCTTGGAGGCTCCGGATTTAGCTCGAGATAAGGTGCGTCACATCGAACGTGTCGCGCGTGGCGTGGCGAGCGCGGACGAGGTTGACTCGGTGCTCGGTGTGCTCATAGAGCTGCTGGAGATTGCCTGCGATGAGCAGGTTGTATTGCTCGTTGATGGGTACGATGCGGCGTGGTCTCGCCGTGCGAGCGCGAGGGACGCTTCCGACGCCGATCCGGCAGAACTACTTGACCGTGTGCTGTTCGACGCCATTGCCACTGCGCGTGATTCGTTGCGGCTGACGTGTCTGATGGGGGAGCGTCCCAGTCCTGCCGAAGTGGCGCTTTCTTCGCGCGGCTGCTCGTATTGTCTGACGACGCCGCTGTCGGCGTGGTGTGACCGATGTTTCGGTTTTTCGGATGCCGAGGTCGAGGCTCTATTGAATCATGCTGGGCGCGAGGAATACCTGGATGATGCGCGTGAATGGCTCGAGGGGTATCGGTTTGGCAGGGCCTATTGCTCGAGTCCAGAGCGTGTGATCGGTTTTCTGGGCCGAGGTTGCACGGCTCCTGTGCGTGCCGATCTGTATGGATATGCCGATTGCCTGAGTAGGGTAGTTGCCGGGTGGAATCTCGACCGCCTTTCGGTCTTGTTTGATTTGCTCGAGGCCCATGGGTGCGCTGAGGTCCCGCTTTGTTTGGGCACTGCAGAGCCAGATGTCTCGCCTGACGATGGCATGTGGACAGCGCTGTATCTGTCCGGTTTTCTCACGACGGATATGACTGAGGAGCCAGAGCATGGCGATCGCCTCCGTGCTTTGCAATTGCCCAATAACGAGCTTCGTCAGGCCTTGCGTCTAGTGATTATTGAGTGGTTTGAGTGTGCCGCAGAAGACATTCGAGACGTCGATGCGTTTCGCGACGGGCTGTGCCGTGGGAACGAGGATACCGTGAGGCGGGCGCTAAGCCGCATCCTGGGGGATGCGGGAATCGGTGAGACTGACCCAGATAAGCCGCTGCCATATCATCTGCTCTTGCTGGGGCTCTGCTTTGGCTTGCCGGGCTATGCCAATCCTGCCTCGAGGCGAAAGTGTGGTGCGGGTCGCTGGGACATCCAGGTTTTCCCTACGGGTGCTGTGTTCGACGTAGCAGACACGATTGGCATGCTGGACGAGCGACCGCTGATAACGATTAACTTGATGTATGACCCCGATGTGGATGCGCTGGGCCTGGAATTGCTGGCCGTGCAGTCGCTACTCGACATAGAGCGCGACGGCATCGACGAAATCCGTGTGCCGCGACCCGGCGTTGGCCGCATGCGCTGGGGGTTTGGGTTTGATGGACAGCATGTGGCTACGGTGCACCAGCGGCTTTAAGCGCTGAGGTGTTTCCGGCTTCTGTTACTCCGTGTCCTTCATGGGCGGCATGGGCTTCCAGTTGGGATCCTTAACGATCTTGCGGGCGTCCTTCATGCCGCGTCGCAGCGCCGGAATACCGGTCTTAAAGCACTTGTCAACGGCGGCCAGGCGAATGAATTCCTTGCAGAAGGTCGCGGCATTGCCCAGGCGGAACAACATGGGGTGGTAGTCACCGTAGATCTGCATATAGCGAGCGAGGAAGCCTCGGTTGCGCATGATGTAGTAGCGGTTGGTGTCGCTCGTAGAGTTGAGCTGGCGTTTGCCGGCGATATCCCAGTTAGAGACGGCACGGGCGCGCTTGAGCACCACGTCGGCGACCACGGCGGCGGGGAAGTGCTGGCTGGCTACGTAGCCGTAGCAGGCATCGTCACCGTAGATAAAGAAGCGCGCGTCGGGCAGGCCAATCTTGTCGACCACGCGGCGCGAGAACATGCCGCCCTCAAAGCACAGCTGGTTCATGGCGCGGTAGCCCTCGGGTCCCAGGTCCCACTTGGCGATGGGGTTAGGGATGCCGAGTGAAAGGATGAGCTGGTACTGCCAAAAGAAGGCTCCGCCGTCAAAGTCCAGGCGCGAACCCTGGATGACATCGTAGCGGTCAGTCCACTTGGCAAGACGCTCGATGCCTTCGGGGATGACGAGCACGTCGTCGTCCATCACCCAGAACCATTGGGCGCCCAGGTCGTAGGCGCATTTAGTGCCGGCGGAGAAGCCGCCCGCACCGCCGCCGTTTTCGAGCTGCGGGGCGTAGATGACACGGTCGGTGCCGCCCTGCGCGTCGGGTTGCTCGGTGTCGATGCCCCACAGGTTGGCCAGGCGCTCGTTGAATGCGGAGCACATGGCCTCGGTCTCGCGCGAATTTTCGTTATCGACAATCACGATGCGCCAGGGCGCTGCCGTGAGCTCGGTCATGGAGTCGAACAAGTTGGCCAGGAGTTCCTGGCGCTTGTACGTTACGACGACGATGGCGAGCTTGTCGATGGGAGCGGGAAGGGTTGAAGGCATGGGGCAATATATCCTTTCACGTGCGGCGCGCATGCGCTGCACGGAAGCTATCGAATACGTCCTTGGGACTGTCCTATTGTAAAGGCTCGGCGCACCTTGGCGGCAAGCTTTGAATAAAACGCAGGAACCTGCCATGGGCCCGCCGCATGACGTGGGGCTGCTTTGCCCGCAAGAGGCTCCATAGATTATATAAACGCCCGCTGGCGCGCTGACCCTTTGATACCATGAAACGACAGGTATTTCCTAAGGAGCACATTTGTCTACTAACGCCTCTGGCAGCCCTGTTCTGTCGCTGCTTATTCCCATTTACAATGTTCAGCGCTACCTGCGCGAGTGCCTCGATTCCGCCCTGGCGCAGACGCTCAAGGATATTGAGATCATCTGCATTAACGACGGGTCGACCGACAACTCGCCGGCGATTATCCGCGAGTATATGGAGCGCGATAGGCGCGTCAAGATGATCGACAAGGCCAACAGCGGCTACGGCGACTCGATGAACCACGGTCTGGAGATGGCGCGTGGCAAGTACGTTGGCATCTTGGAGTCCGATGACTTTATGGCGCCCGACGCACTCGAAAAGCTTGTCTCGGCCGCCGATAGCAATAATGCCGACTTTGCGAAGGCGAACTTTGATTTCTACTGGTCTAAGCCCGAGGAGCGCCGTTCGCTGCACGAGATGTTTAAGGCCAAGGACTGCGGTAAGCCGGTGCACCCGAGCGACACGACGCAGTTCTTTAAGCAGAAACCGTCGATTTGGTCGGCTGTGTACCGTCGCGATTTTCTTGAGCGCAACGGCATCAAGTTCTTGCCGACTCCGGGAGCATCCTTTCAGGACACGTCGTTTGCCTTTAAGGTGATTGCCTGCGCCGACAAGGCCGTTTACCTGCACGATGCCGTGCTTTCGTATCGTCAGGACAACGAGAACTCCTCGGTCAATTCTTCGGCTAAGGTCTTTTGCGTCAATACCGAGTATGCCGAGATCGAACGTTGGATCCGAGAGGATTTTGCCCGCGATCACGCAAGCGATGACGTCGCGCGCATGCTCAAGTTCAATCAGCTCATTAAGTACGACTCGTATATGTGGAACTATGTGCGCTTGGCGCCTAAGTTCTATAAGGAGTTCCTGGCTCAGATGGCCAAGGAATTTCAGGCGGCCTTGGATGCCGGGGACTTTTCGCTTGACGACCTCAAGCCGTGGAAGCGCGCGAACCTCGCTGCCATCCTCAAAGATCCTGAGGGCTGGGTTGACGAGCATCCGAGTTTTGCGACGGATGGTGCCTTGGGGCGTGCTAAGTATTACGCCTCGGTTGGAGGCCCAGGTGTGGTCGCCGCCTTCCTCATCGAATCGCTGAGGGGGTAGGTCGGCATGGGAGAGGCCTCGTGTCCTAAAGCTACCATTGTCGTCCCCGTTTACAACTCTGCGCGCTCCATTCAGCGATGCGTTGATTCGCTGTTGGCCCAGTCCGAGCGCTCGATTCAGGTTGTCTGCGTCAACGACGGGTCGACTGATGATTCGTTGAACGTGTTGCGCCAGATCGCGCAGGCTGACGATCGCGTACTGGTGATTGACCAGGAAAATGCGGGTGTCTCGTGTGCTCGAAATGCCGGTATCGATGTCGCCGAGGGCGAGACCGTCTTTTTTGTGGACGCCGACGATTACATCGATGCCCAGACGGTCGAGCGCGTGCTGCATGCCATGGAGTCTGCGGATGCCGAGGCCGCCGTTTTTGGCGGCGTCTGTGAACCTGCCGATGCTGCCCCCAAACGTGTCCAGCAACTCATGAGCCCCAAAGCTGGCACCTTCGGCGCCCGTGATCCCCAACTGCTGTTCCATTCGAATGCGCAGCCCTATGCCTGCCGTGCGGCTTTTTCGCGCGAGCTGCTCAATCGCGAAGGCATTCGCTTCGCCCCCGGTCTGGCTTTGGGCGAGGACGTCGTCTTCCAATTTGCGGCTTATGCGCTTGCCCACAAGACCGTCGTCATGCCGGACAAGTTCTACCACTACGTGATGGAGAGCGAATCGGCGACGCACGAGTTCAACAGTGTCGAGGCTCGCGCCAAAAAGCTCGATGCCCATATGAGAATGCTCGAGGAGGTCTTGGAGGACTGGGCGGGCTACGGTCTTATGGACCTGTGTCCCGGCGAGCTGATCACCTGGTTCCTGGACCTTATCGTGTTTGATTTGGCGCGCTTGGATTCCGATGACTTCCATCGCGTGGCGGCTCGCGTCAACATGGACCTCACGACGTTTTTGGGAACGGAGTGGGCGGATATGCCTGCTAAGGGCGCCGTTCGCCGTGTTGCCCACAAGCTCGTTGCGGCGACCCCGGGCGTTTCGATGGCAGATGCCACGCTGTTCTATCTTTCGACTCGCGGTCTCAAAGCCTGCCTGGAGCGCTTTATATAATTCCAAGCGCTGCCGCCCGCCGCAACCCGGCTGCTAAAATAACCCTGTTACACGCTATTCAACAGGAGGTTCTCTTGCAGAACTCTGATACCCCTAAAGTTTCGCTGCTTGTTCCCATTTGCAATGTCGAACGCTACCTGCGCGAGTGCCTCGATTCTGCCGTGACTCAGACGCTCAAGGACATCGAGATCATCTGCATTAACGACGGGTCGACCGACAGCTCGCCGGCGATTATCCGCGAGTACATGGAGCGCGACTCCCGTGTAAAGATGATCGACAAGGCCAACAGCGGCTACGGCGACTCGATGAACCGCGGCCTGGAGATGGCGCGCGGCGAGTACGTGGGCATCCTTGAGTCCGACGACTTCATGTTTGAGGATTCGCTCCAGAAGTTGGTCGCCAAGGCCGATGCTGAGCATGCCGATGTGGTAAAGGGCGACTTTTACCTGTATTGGTCCACGCCCAGCGAGCGCCGTGAACTGTTTGGGATTATCGACGAGCATATGACGGGCGCCGCGTATCGCCCCGTCGACCGCCCGGGCATCTTCTACCGCAAACCTTCCATTTGGTCGGCTATCTATCGGCGCGAGTTCCTCAACGACAATCAGATTCGGTTCCTTCCCACGCCGGGTGCCTCGTATCAGGACGCAGGCTTTAACTTTAAGGTTTGGGCTTGTGCCGAACGTGCCGCGTTTATTGCGGACCCCATTTTGTGCTATCGTCAGGATAACGAGAAGAGCTCCGTTAATTCGCCCAACAAGGTGTTTTGCGTTTGCGACGAATATGCCGAGATGCAGCGCTTTTTGGAAGAGCGCCCCGAGCTCAAGGCTCAGCTCCAGGGCATTTTAATGCGCATGAAGGTCGATACGTACCGTTGGAATGACGAGCGCCTGGTCGATGAGCTGCGTGGGCAGTTTTGGAAGAAGGCCTCTCCCGAGCTCAAGGCCGACTGGGATGCCGGTCGTTTTGACCTGTCGCTGTTCGATCCGCGCGGCGAGACCGACTTGCGCCTGATGGTCAAGTCGCCCCGCGCCTATATCGATTCGCGCTTTGACTTTAAGAAGCCGGGCAAGCTCAATACGTTTAAGCACTACTTTAAGATTGGCGGCCTGCCGCTGGTCTGGCGCGTGCTGACGTATCAGCGCGCCTATGGCGATAACCCGCATCCCGATGACGTGCCGGCGGCACAGTAGGAGCGCGTGATTATGGTTACCCCCAAGATTTCCGTTGTCGTTCCCATCTACAAAGTGGAGGAGTGCCTGGCCTGGTGCCTGGACTCCCTGCTTGCGCAGGACATGCCCGATTGGGAAGGCGTGTTAGTCAACGATGGCTCGCCGGACGGTTCGCGCGATATTGCGGCTGCCTATTGCGAAAAGGACGCGCGCTTTAGGCTGGTCGATAAGGAGAACGGCGGCCTGTCGAGTGCACGTAATGCAGGCATCGCTGCGTCCACGGCGTCTATCGTCGCGTTTTTGGATTCCGACGACCGCTTTACGCCCGATGCATGCCGCGTGATCGTCGATACCTTTGAGCGCGAGGACTGCGACGTTTTGACCTTTGGCGCGAATCCGTATCCGCTGGAGGCAGGGTATCCGTGGCTTAACTATGTGCTGAGCCCGCGCGATGTGTCGTTTGAAGGCTATAGCTCCGACCTGCTGTTTAAGGAAGCGTCTCGCCCCTTTGCATGGCGCACCGCTTGCAAGCGTGAGTTTTTGTTGGGCAACGGGATCGTGTTCGACGAAACCGTTAAGTATGGCGAGGACCAGGTCTTCGATTTTGCCGTGTACGGTCGTTCGCACAAGACCGCGCTTATCTCGAGCAAGCTGTATGACTACCGCGTGGCGCGCAAGGGTTCGCTCATGGACACCATGCGCTATGACGACGAGACGCGCCTGCTGGAGCACGTGAAGATTTACTCCGCGGTGCTGGCTGACTGGCAGCGCGACGGTCTCGATGCTCAGCATGCCGATGACCTGGCGTACTTCCTATGTGATCTGGTGCTGTACGATGCGCTCAGGTTGCTGGGCTCGGACTGCGGCAAGGTGTTTGCTGCCGTTGCCACGGCACTTACCGGTTCTGCCGTGGGCAGCGATGCTGCGCTCGCACAATGCGCTCCTTCTGTTGCTGCTATGGTGCGTGCGGCGCTTACCAGCAAGGTTCCCAATGCCCGCGAGTGCAAAAAGCTCATGTTCGATTACGACGTCTTGAGGTTTGGGCGCCTGGGTGCCTGCAAACGCATGGCGGCGAACGCCCTGGGAAAGCGAGAAGTGTAGATGAGTATCAAGCGTTTGGCGCTTTGCCGCAGTCAGGGCCGTCTGTTTGTGCTGCTTCGTTTTGCCGGTCAGGATGTCGCCGCGCTTATTGAGTGGGAGGGTTCTCAAGCGTTTGCCCACGCGACAACGAGCGGTTCTTGTGTGCCGTCGCTGGTGCTCCCGGTCGATCATGGCCGTGTGCTGGCGCTTTGCCCTTCCGTTTCCGATTACGAGCACGAGCTCGCCGTCTTGGTGCTTCCGTTTTTGGACGGCTCGTCGATGGATGTCGTTTTTGCATCCGGTGGCCAAAGGTTGGGCTCCATTCGCCTCGATAGCCGCGTGGCCAAGTTGGAATCCAAGATTAACTACAAAGCAAAGGTTGCGATGTGTGCGCTCGTTCGCGATGCACAGCGCGGCGAGTGCTGCGGTCGCTATGAGATCGATGCCGTTCGTTATTTACCGGCAGACGCCGGCGCGGTGTGGCGCTATGAGGTTACGTGGGTGGGAGACCCCCAGTGCGCACCTGAGCTCCAGGTCTTCGATACGCATATGAACGCTATCGATATCACCGTGCATGTGTTTGAATCGCAGGTCGATGTGCCGCAACAGAACGGATGCTGCGTCAATAAAACGTATCTGAGCGTTGAGATGCCTCAGGATATACGAGATTTTGTCGCGATTGTGAGCGATCCCACAGAGCAGATCCAGAGCGGGTTTTGCGCTATGGATGGTCGCCTGTACAACGGCATGGTCGACGACAGTTGGAATCGCATGAAGGATGCACGCGCTGACGACGCAGCTTATCGACGTTGGTTTGAACAGCATCGCGCAAAGCCGGCCGATTTGGCGTGCCAGCGTGTCGCTTCGGCGGCCTTTGCCTATAGGCCGCTCGTGAGCATTGTGGTGCCGTGCTACAAGACTGATCGGGTTTACCTGCGCGAGCTGCTGGACTCGGTGCTAGCCCAGAGCTATGACAACTGGGAACTGCTCCTTATGGATGCCTCGCCCGAATGGGACGCGGTGGCCACCCTTGCGGCAGGTGCCAACGACGAGCGCATCCGTCGCATCGAGCTTCCCGGCAACGGCGGCATTGTGGTCAACACCAACGCGGGTATCGAGCAAGCGACAGGCGACTACATCGCTTTCTTGGACCACGATGACATTCTGGAACCGGACGCGTTATTCCAGTATGTTTCCGCACTGAACAAGGCGGCCGAGGACGAGCGTCCCCAGGTCTTGTTCTGCGACGAGGACATGTTCCAGAAAACGGGGGAGTGGGGCCAGCCGGTCTTTAAGACGCGGCTCAACGTCGATCTGCTCTATAGCCATAACTGCGTGACGCATTTCCTGATGGTGGAGAAGGCACTTATCGATCGTATCGGCACGTCCCCAGAAGACGTTGCGGGCGCCCAGGACTACGACCTGACGCTCCGCTGCCTTGCGGCGGGCGCACGGTTTGAGTATGTTGCTCACGTGTTGTATCACTGGCGCGTGCACCCCGGTTCCACCGCCGATGGCTCCGCCGATAGCAAACCGTATGCCATTGAAGCCGGGCGCCTTGCGCTTCTGCGTCACTTTAACGCGCTGGGCATTTGCGGAACGGTCGAGGA
This sequence comes from uncultured Collinsella sp., assembly GCA_902494565.1. Taxonomy (GTDB): domain Bacteria; phylum Actinomycetota; class Coriobacteriia; order Coriobacteriales; family Coriobacteriaceae; genus Collinsella. The sequence continues at coordinate 26,678 of CABUTN010000021.1, forward strand.
GACCGAGACGCCGTTTGTCTATCGCATGCGCTATGCGCTGCCGGAGTCTGCGCCGCTGGTGAGCATTGTGATTCCCACCAAGGATCACATTGAGACGCTCGATGCCTGCGTGATGTCGATCGCTCAGAAGGTCACGTATGCCAATTACGAGATCGTCTTGGTGGAGAACAACAGCGAAGCCCCGGAGACGTTTGCGTATTACGAAACCCTGCCAGAGCGCGTGGTCGCGGCATCTGAGGGCAAAGGTAGCGCGCGCGTTGTGTACTGGCCGGGCGAGTTCAATTACTCCCAGATCATTAACTTTGGCGTGGAGCATGCCAAGGGCGATTACCTGCTGCTGCTGAACAACGACACCGAGGTCATTAGTCCCGACTTTATTGAAGAGATGATGGGGTATCTGCAGCGTCCCGATGCGGGCGTGGTGGGCGCCAAACTCTACTTTGCCGATCATCTGGTGCAGCACGCTGGCATTGTGGTTGGCGTGCGTGGCGCACTTGCCCATGCCAACCAGGACTTCTCGGCAAAGCGTGAGGGCTATCTTGCCCGCGCCGTGCGCCCGGGCAACTTTAGCGCCGTAACGGGCGCCTGCCAGATGGTGCGACGCGACGTATTTGAGCGCGTCGGCGGCTACAACGAGGAATTCGCCGTTGGCTTTAACGACGCAGACTTTTGCCTGCGCGTATGGGAGGCGGGCTTCCGCACCATATTTACGCCCTATGCCGAGCTGTACCACTACGAGTTCACCTCGCGCGGCAGGGAAGAGGCCAACGAGGAAAAGCTGCGCCGCTGGAAGCGCGAGCAAGCTCTGTTCATGCAACGCTGGCCTGAGTTCTTCTTGACGGGTGATCCGTGGTTGGGGCCGAGCTTATCCGCTGAGAGCGAGTACTTCTCGCTTTAGAAAATGGCGTGGATAGATCGCGACGCATATGGACTCTATCTATTGGTTTATGAGTTTGCTAGTGGGTGTCGTTCTCCCTATGCGGAAAAGTATGAAGAGGAGCCTTGGTGGGTGTAAGTGCGATTAAAAACTTCTTTCTTGGGGGAGGGTTTCTGCACCGTGTGCTGGACAGTGGCTCAGGTCGGGTCAATTTACGATGTTACTCAGCTCAAAATGAGGTAGCGAGAGGATACTCCTCCTAATTCTGTGGAAGCTAATGCAAATGTTGTAACGAGCTCAAGGCAAGATGGACGGCGGCGTGCCATGATGTATCTGCATGAGCGTCCGGCTGTTTAATAGGTATTTAAAGCTAGGATAAAATCAATCTGTTATTTCATCAAATACGCTGGAGAGCGCAATGAATAGTCCTATTCGTCAACAAGATATGTGCGATCAAAAGCCTTGGCTTACTCCTTGGGAACAAGTCTCCCATCTTAAGAGCAAGGGTGTCCGTTTCCGCTATATGAGCGAGGCAGAGGCAGTCGAGTATCTGAGGAAGAACAACAATTACTTTCGCTTGCGCTCGTACCGCACCGGATTTCCAAAGGTTTCTGATGGAAAACGCAAGGGTGAATATGTCAACTTAGATTTCAAGATGCTTGTTGACCTTTCGATTATCGATATGTTGCTTCGAAACGAGATGATTTCACTCACTCTTGATATCGAGCACTTCTGCAAAGTTGACTTGCTGGGCAGGATAGAGCAGCATGCCGAGGACGGTTACGAAATCGTTCAAGACTATTTGAGCGAGCAGGATACATTTGATAGCAAGGGGAATGTGACCAACTGGGTTAAAAAAGAGATTTCACGTTGTGAGTCGAGTGCCTATTCTGCAGGCATTCTTGCAAAATACAGTGGTTTTAATATGCCTGTCTGGGCCTTTCTGGAAGTTATTACCTTTGGCGCCTTTAATTCATTCATTTTGTTTTGCGCCAAACGGTTTGACGATGATGAGCTTCGCGATAGGTTTTATTTGCTTCGAGCGGCAAAAGATCTCCGCAACGCGTGTGCTCACAATAGTTGCATTCTTAATGGTCTTGCTTCGGGCGAGAATGCCCGAAGGGCAAATAACGGCGTTATGAAGGCATTGAGCAAAATAGATGGGGTTGGCTCTTATCAGCGTAAGGCAAGGATGAGCAATGAGCGAATACGTCAGATTGTCACAACGCTATATCTGCACAAAGAGGTGTCGTCTAAAGGCGTTATTAAGCACAAAGCACGATCGCTTTCCAAGTTTATTTCTAGGGCAAATCGCAACATCAACTACTATAAAGGTGCGGAGGTCATCACTTCCTCCTTCTCGTTTTTGTCAAAAGTGATCGGCACATGGTATTTGTGTGACGCTGAAGATATGCCTTCTTGCGATTCCTAGGCATCTGGTGCAAAATATTTCCCACTTCGAAAAGCGGTTCGGCCGTTTTGCAAGGGGGCTTCTCTTTATGGGACGCCCTCTATTTTTTTATGCCGCGCCAATCGGAAGATATTTCATTTTCGGCTACTGCATTTATTCTATCCCCAACGGTACTTGCGGAACTGCGTAGATGCCAATGCTATTTGCTGCAAGCGATACCCTTATTTTTGACCCTCGCAATTTAGATGTCGTTCATCGGGCGGCCTTTGCGGAACCTTATATAGGAGGAGTATTGAAACATTGTTAGGGCGACTACGTACACCATCTTTACGCCCTATGCCGAGCTGTGTTACTACGAGTTCACCTCGCGCGGCAGGGAAGAGGCCAACGAGGAAAAGCTGCGCCGCTGGAAGCGCGAACAAGCGCTGTTCATGCAGCGCTTGCCGGAGTTCTTCCTCAGCGGCGATCCGTGGTTGGGGCCGAACTTATCCGATGAGAGTGAGTATTTCTCGGTCTAAGGCAATGGTTTTTAGGAAGTCTTTAACTTTCTTTCGCTTTGAGCTTGGAAGAAAGCAATGGTGGGCTACTAACTAAGACAAATTACGAAAGCTCGATACTTCCGCGATAAGTTTATACAGGCTTATATAACTCGATATTATCCGATATAGTCTAGATTTCGAAATGGTGTGTCAGGAGTTCTCCCTTAGGCATTTTGCGGCTATAGGGACGAGGTCGAACATCGTGTGAACGACATCGCCCGTGTTTGCAACGGTCGCTGTGAATTTGCCGTTCCCAAAATCCATCAAATGGTAGAGGTTGATGGTTAAGTCCTTTTGCGTGGCAATTCTTAGAATCCAGTAAGCGCAATTGTCGCTACAGGTTGTGGCGTTGTATATGTTCTGAGGCATGAAGTACATGAGCAGCAGCGTCTTGGTGCCTCCCGATAGCTTTTCAGGAGGGATGATGCCTAAGATCTTGGTGTTTATTGCGCCGAGTCCAACCACACTGCCTTTATCGATTGATTTAATAATCCTTTGAGCAAAGGCGTCTTGAAACCACTGGGGCGAATAGACGTTATCGAAGTAAACCGACGTATTGTAGATAACGTTTTCCATATCACCATAGTGAACTGTTAACACGTTGGTCCCTTCGGGTTGCTGGTTTGGTGTTCGGTGAGACTGATTGTATCGCACGCATAAGACGGACGATATCTGCTGGTGACGCATGTGATTGGTAACCATTGATAGCCATTGATAACCATTGATAACCATTGATAACCAAGACTTGTATTCAGTGCTTGGTATATTTGACTGAGTTTGTACTAAGTTGCTTTGAAGGCCTTTGGTTTAGAAAATAGTGCCCGAGCCTTGCTCCGTGTGGCGGCGCGTAAAAGCTGTACTGTGCTTGGGCAGGTAAAATTCCAAGACGATTAGATATCCGAGAGGATATCGAGCTCGCGTCGGGGAGATAAGGTGAGTCCCCGCCGGGGACTTTAATTCCGGCGGCAATTAGGTTTCCGCGAGGATGCAGCGGCTGACAGCCGGCAGAAAACCGCCCTGCACGTTCCTTCCGCGCGCCGCCTGCTCAAACGATTTGCACCGAATTTTATTCCGCGGGCGGTGAGCCTGTTTATAGACAATGTCACGAACTATAGACGGGTGTCCTGGGGGTATTGCAGCTTGGTTCCCGTCCCCCCAATCTAGTAGACTCTAAACCGTTGCTAGATTAGGGGGATTTTCCATGAAACGCTCCATGAAACGAATTTCCGGTGCCGCCGCCGCGCTGGCGGTCGCGGCCGCCCTGGCCCTGTGCGGGCCCGCGGCCTACGCCGCCCCCGCCGCCCCGGGCGACTCGCAGGCCCAGCCCGCCGAGGCCCA
>CABUTN010000022.1 GCA_902494565.1 uncultured Collinsella sp.
CCGTCGACGCGCTCGCCGGTCTCGACGACCATGGTGCGCATGGCCTTCTTCTCGAGCTTCTTGAGCGCCACGGGGATCTCGCGCTCCCAGGCGGCCTGCTCCTCCTCGGTGAACTCGGCGCGGATGGACTCCTTCAGAGCCTCGACCTTACCGATGCGGGAAAGCTTGTCGGCGTCGCGCAGGGCAGCGGCCATCTCGTCGTAGTGGGCGAAGATGCGCTCCTGGACCTCCTCGACGGGCTGGTCGAGCGGGTACTCCTTCTTGACGATAGCGCCGTTGACCTGCTCCCACTCGGCGACGAACTCGTCCTGAGCCTGGCAGAAGGCAGCGAGGGCCTCCTGGCCAAACTTCATAGCGGCGAGCATGTCGTCCTCGGAGATCTCCTCGGCGCCGGCCTCGACCATCGAGATGAAATCGGCAGAGCCGCCCAGCTCCAGGTCCAGGTCGGAGTTCTCGCGCTCCTCATAGGTGGGGTTGACGATAAACTCGCCGGTCTCCACGTTACGGCCGATGCGCACGCAGGCAAGCGGGCCCTCGAAGGGCACGCCGCCGAGCGTCATAGCCAGAGAGGCGCCCATGACATTGATGACGTCGAAGGGGTTAACCTGGTCGGCGACGAGCGAGGTAGCGACGATGTGCACCTCGTTGCGGAAGCCGTCCGGGAAGCTCGGGCGGATCGGGCGGTCGATCATACGAGCCGTGAGCGTGGCCTTCTCGCTGGGACGGCCCTCGCGCTTGAGGTAGCCACCCGGGATACGACCGGCAGCGTACATCTTCTCGTTGAAGTCGACGGTCAGCGGGAAGAAGTCGTAATTCTTGCGCTCCTTGGAGACGACCACGGTGTCGAGCATCGTGGTGTCGCCCTGCTTGACCAGACAAGCGCCGGTGGCCTGCTTGGCAAGCTCGCCGGACTCAAAGGTGTAGGTCTTGCCGTACAGCTCAAAGGTCTTGGATACGAGTGTCATTGTTCTCCTTTACCCCACAGGCCCCTTGCCTGCGGGCTTCTCATGTGACGCGGGCCCCCTGCCCCCGCCACGCTTCAGAGCGTGATTGTTCACGCCCTTACACAAAAAGAGCGCCCCGCTGCGCAGGACGCTCTTAGCATGTACAAATCCTTACTGGATGTTGTCGCGGATGCCCAGAGCCTTGATGAGCTCACGGTACTCGACGATGTCGTTCTTCTTGATGTAGGAAAGAAGACGACGACGACGGCCGACGAGCATGAGCAGGCCACGACGGGTGTGGAAGTCCTTCTGGTGGGACTTCATGTGCTCGGTCAGCTCCTTGATACGCTCGGACAGAATGGCGACCTGAACCTTGGGGTTACCGGTATCGACCGGGGAGTTACCGAACTGGGCGGTCAGCTCCGCCTTGCGCTCTTTGGAAACAGTCATTGTTTCACCTTTCGTTTCGCGTCGCCCGCGGGCGACTCTATTCGCCTCGGACTGGGAAGCCGCCGGTGGAGCGAACATCCAAGGTCGAGGTACCAACAGGTCGGTATGTTACCACAAGCGGCACGAGCCTGCGCATCATCACCGACCCAACATGAATTCCATCGCACGGAGCCGCTGATCGGTATGTGTTGCCGCCCAGACATGCGAAAGCCCGAGCAAAAACGCCGCAGTATGCGGGTCGATCCTTTGATCCATAAGCTCGTCGAAGGTCATGCCCATAAGGGCGCGCAGCCAGGCGACCTCACCGGTCGACACGAGCTCGGCACCGGGAACGCTCGAAGCGCACGACCCGCACATGAGCCCGCCCGCCTGGGGCGAAAAATACGACAGCATAGGGTCGCCGCACGACACACAGGCAGAAAAATCGGGACGATACCCGATATGCGACAGCAGCTTAAAGACAAAGGCGGCTACCAGAAGGTCCATGTGCACCGCATCGAGGCCGCCGCCCACAAGTTCCAGGGCACGCGAGGAAATGGCAAAGGTAAACGGATCCTCCGCATCCTCAAACGAACATACGCGCGCGACCTCGGCGATCGCACTCGCCGCACAGGTCACCTCGTAATCGGGGGCGGCGCCAAGGGGAGCCTCCAACAACTCGGCCTGCGACACGATGTCGAGCGAGCGTCCGTGCGCGAGCAGCATATCCACCGTGCAGAACAACTCGCAGCGCGCCGCCAAGCGACCGCCAGGCTTGCGCGCGCCCTTTGCCACGGCGCGCACCTGGCGGCCTCGCTCGTCAAGCATCGTCAAGATCAGATCGGTTTCCTTCAGCTTGGTCTTGTCGAGGACGAGCACTTTTGTGCGATATGTCCGGGAGCCTGCCATGCGCGCCGCGCGCCCTTAGTCCTCGGCGTTGTAGCCAAAACGGCGAATCTGGGCCTCGTCGTCGCGCCAGCCGGCCTTGACCTTCACGTCCAGTTCCAAAAAGACCTGCGTGCCAAAAATGCGCTCAAGATCGCGACGGGCGTCGATACCGATATGTTTGATCATCTCGCCGCCCTTGCCGATGATGATGCCCTTTTGGCCCTCGCGCTCGACGTAAATGGTGGCGTGCACGCGCAGCACCTTCTTGGTCTGCTCGAGCGCATCGCAGATAACGCCAACGGAGTGCGGAATCTCATCACGGGTGCGACGCAAGACCTTCTCGCGCACAAACTCGGCAACGAGCGTCTCGTCGGAAGCGTCGGTACCCATGTCCTCGGGGAACCAACGCGGGCCCTCGGGCAAAAAGTGCGCAACGGTCTCGATAAAGGCATCGACGTTGAAGTTCTTAACCGACGACGTCACGATCTCATCGTCATATTCCATGAGCTCGTGGGCTGCCTTAAGCTGCTCCATGACCTGTGCGGGGTCGGCCTCATCGGCCTTGGTGAGCACCAGGACCTTCTTGGAACGGGCGTTTTTGACGCGTTCGGCAACCCAGGCGTCTCCCCTGCCGATCGGCTTGGTGGCATCAATCAAAAACGCGACGACATCGACATCGTTCAGCTCGAACAGCGCGCTCTTGTTGAGCTCGGACCCCAGGCCGTCCTTGGGCTTATGGATACCCGGGGTATCGACAAAGACCAGCTGGTAGCCGGGACGGTTGACGACGGCACGCATGCGGCGGCGGGTCGTCTGGGCCACCGGCGAGGTGATGGCGACCTTTTTGCCATAGCAGGCGTTGAGCAGCGTGGACTTGCCGGCGTTGGGGCGGCCGACCAGCGCCACGAAGCCGCTGCGGAAACCAGGCTCAACGTCGCCAAAGCCCGCGAAGCTGTCGCCCTCGTCGCACAGGGCGTCGAGTTCCTCGTCGCTCATGCCCTCAAACGGATCGAACTCCTCGACATCCTCATAGGCATCGTTCGCTTCGGCATCCACCGCATCCAGGGACTCGTCGTCCAGAGTTTCATCGATAGGCTGCATATTGTCGGACATGAAAATCCCTTTCTAAATAAAGTCGAGCGCGTGGGCAAATACCAGCAATCCCACAATCACGGCGGTGATGGAAAGTACGTAGACGGAGGCGGCGGCGATATCCTTCGCGCGCTTTGCCAGAGGATGGAGCTCCTGGGTCGCCAGGTCGACGATCGCCTCCATGGCGGTGTTGCACAGCTCGCCGTGAATCACCAGGCCACAGCAGATGATAACCGTGGCCCATTCGGCAATATCGAGCCCCACGATGCAGCCGGCAATGACGGTGCACACGCCCGCAACGAGCATGACCTTGATATTGCGCTCGGTCTTGACGGCGGTGACGAAGCCCTCCATGGCGTAGGAAAACGACTTTAAGAAGGACGGATGGTCCTTGTTCGATCCGGGAATCATAGACGGCTCCTAGTCGTGGGCGTGGTTGGTGATGGGGCCGACGTGGACCAGCTTGGGGTCCTCGCCGCGCTCGAGCGCCAGATCGCGCAGGATGGCGTCCTCGCGGGCCTCCATGACCTCGGCCTCGTCGTCCTCGATGTGGTCATAGCCCAGCAGGTGCAGCATGCCGTGAACGAGCATCAGACGACACTCGTCAGCGGGGCTATTGCCAAAACCAGGGGCCTGACGGGAAATAACCTGCGGGGCCAAGATGATATCGCCGAGCTCGAGCGTCTCATCGGCGGGAATGTCATCGTCAAAGGCCGAATCGCACTCAAACGAGAGCACATCGGTGGTGCGGTCGATACCGCGCCACTCGTGGTTGAGCTCGTGCATCTCGTCCTCGTCGACATACGAAAGGGAAATCTCGACTTCACGTTCAACGCCCTCGGCAGCAAGCACAACCCCGCAGATGTGCTCCACCTCCTGCGCGTCAAGCAGCGTATCGAGCTCGGCATCGTTGCTGATCAATACACTCAACGGGACTCCTTTCGGTCACGTACGCGTTTCTCGCGCGCATCATCATAAGTATCGTATGCCTCGACGATACGTCCCACCAAGGCATGGCGCACCACGTCGGCGCGCTCGAGGTGCGAAAATGCGACATCGTCGACACGGCCCAAAATCTGCTCAACGTCGGCAAGACCGCCACGACGACCCACCAGGTCACGCTGGCTCAGGTCGCCGGTGATCACGAACTTGGAGTTGAAGCCCAGGCGTGTCAGGAACATCTTCATCTGCTCGGGCGTGGTATTTTGCGCCTCGTCGAGCACCACGAAGGCATCGCTCAGCGTGCGGCCGCGCATGTAGGCAAGCGGGGCGATCTCGATCACGCCGCGCTCCATAAGCTCATCGGTGCGCTCGCGATCCATCATGTCAAAAAGGGCGTCGTAGAGCGGACGCATGTACGGATCGATCTTTTCCTCGAGGGTACCGGGCAAAAAGCCCAGATTCTCCCCCGCCTCGACAACCGGACGCGTCAAGATCAGACGGCCCACCTCGTGACGCTTGAGCGCGGCAACGGCGAGCGCCATGGCCAGATAGGTCTTACCGGTACCGGCAGGACCCAGGCCAAACGTGATGGTATGAGAGCGAATGGCATCCACAAAGCGCTTTTGACCGAGCGTTTTGGGGCGAATGGCACGACCGCGATACGACAGCAGTACGTCATCGCGCAGCGACGAGGCATCATGTTCACCGTCGCGCAAGACGGCCAGGCAGCGAGAGACATCGTCGGCAGACAGCGTGCGCCCGGCGGCCGCCTCGCGAAAAGCGTGCTCGAAAAAGCGCGCCACGAGTTCGACCTCGTCCGGGTCGCCGCTCACGGCGATGCTATCGCCACGGGCGACCACATGGGAGCGAACCAAGCTCTCGAGCGCACGAAGGACGCCGTCGCCGGCGCCCAAAACGCACGAGGGATCAATTCCCTCGGGAACGGTAAGTCTAATCTTCGAGGCTTCCATGAACCTCCCTGCGTGCATGGACCAAGCCGGAATCATCGACTCCGATGATAGCAACATCGAGCAGGCACGGGGCTGTAAGTCCACGGGTATCGTCAAGACGGGCATGATGGAACGAGCCGAGCGTCAGGTTGTCACCATACTCGAGCACGGCACGCTCGACCGTGCCCACGCGACGACGAGCGTCGGCAATAGCGAGTTCCTGTGCGGCGGCCCGCATACGGCGGCTGCGCTCGGCCATAACCTCGGGTGGCACCTGGTCGGGCATGTCGGCAGCAAGGGTACCGGGACGCTTGCTGTAGCGGAACACGTGCATACGCGAGAAACCCACGCGACGGCACAGCGCCAGCGACTCCTCAAACTCCTCGTCCGTCTCGCCGGGAAAACCGACGATGACATCGCACGAAAGGGACACCTGAGGCAAGTTGGCGCGAATCATATGCACCGTGTCCTCAAAGGCCTCGGCGCTATAGGGACGGCCCATGCGATGCAGGGTCGCCGTGCAGCCGGACTGCACAGGCAGGTGCAAAAACGGGGCGATACGCTGCGGATAACGCGCCATAACCTTAAGCAAGCGCTCGGAGATATCCATGGGCTCGACCGAGGAAATGCGCACATGCGGAATAGACGTGCGCTCCATGATGGCCTCGAGCAGCTCATCAATTTCGACATGCTCGTCGGTCGCGCTCTTACCATCGTAAGCACCCAGGTTCACACCGGTCAGCACCACCTCGGGCACGCCGGCCTCCTGGGCCTCGCGAACTTGCTCGAGCACGGACTCGACGGGCACGGAGCGCTCGGGGCCGCGCGCCTTCCACACAATGCAATAGGTGCAGCGATGGTTGCAGCCGTCCTGGATCTTCACGCCCAGGCGAGAGCGACCGAGCGCATCGACCACCTCGCAATCGCTGCAGGCGGGAACGCTATCGGACTCAACGCCCAGCACCTCGCAGACACGTTCGGCGACATCGATCTTGGACGGCTCGGCAATCACGCGATCCGAAAGCTCCAACAGCTCCTCGGGATGCAAATTGACCACGCATCCGGTCACGACCACATAGGGCTCGTTTGGATGGGCCAGCGCATGACGGACGGCCTTACGGGTCTTAGCCTCAGCCTCGCCCGTAACGGCACAAGTGTTAATGACGATCAGATCGGCATCCTGAGGCTCCACAATAGCGAAGCCCAGGCGCATAAGATCGGCAGTGATACGGTCAGACTCAACCCGGTTGACACGGCAGCCGAGGTTGACGACGGAAATATGGGGTGCGAGCACGCGGGCTCCTTAATCGAGGATATCGTCGAGGGCACTCTTGATACGGTCGGTCACCGACTTCTTACCGGAAGCGACGTCATCGCCCATCTCATCGGCAAAAGCACGGAGCAGCTCGCGCTGCTTATTGGAAAGATTGGTGGGAACGACCACGCGCAGTTGCACGATCAGGCGGCCACGCGAACCGCCACCGCCAATGCGCGGCATGCCGTAATTATTGACGCTCACGGTGTCGCCGTACTGGGCGCCGGCGGGAACCGTCACCTTAACGACCTCGTCGGGCATAATGCCCTCGACCTCAATCTCGCAGCCGAGCGCAGCCTGCGCAATCGAGATATCGCTCACCAGGTACAGGTCATCACCGTTGCGCTTAAAGCGCTCATGGTCGGCGACGCGCACGTTGACAATCAGGTCGCCCGAAGGCTCGCCGCGAAGGCCGGCCTCGCCAAAGCCGCTCACACGAAGCTGGCGACCGGTCGAAACGCCGGCGGGAATATCGATGTCGATCTTTTCGTGCGAAGGCGTGCGGCCTTGACCGTCGCAGGTCTCGCAGGGATGATCGATAACCGTGCCCTCGCCATGGCAGTCGGGGCAAGGCGAGGAAGACTGAACCTGGCCCAAAAACGATCGCTGAACCGTCGTGACGTAGCCCGTACCGTGGCAGCGGCCGCACTGCTTTTCCTGTGCGCCCTCTGCCCTACCGGTGCCATTGCAGTCCTCGCAAGGAGCAAGGCGGTCATAGCTGATTGTCTTTTTGCAGCCGAGCGCCGCCTCCTCGAGCGTCACCGAAAGCGAGATGGCCATATCACGTCCGCGACGACGCTCACGACGGCTGCGGGCGCCACCGCCGGCACCGCCGCCAAAGAACGACGAGAACAAGTCGTCCATACCCATGCCACCAAAGATATCGTTGATATCGACGTAGCCGGAGCCACCGGGGCCGTCGGCAGTGCCGTAACGGTCGTAGTTAGCACGCTTCTGCTCATCGGAAAGAACGGAATATGCCTCGTTGAGCTCTTTGAACTTAGCCTCGGCCTCGGGGTCGTCCGAAACGTCCGGGTGTACGGTACGGGCCTTCTTTAGAAACGCGCGCTTAATCGTCCGCGCGTCGGCATCCTTGTCGACGCCAAGCACCTCGTAGTAATCCCTATTTTCCGACACGACCGAATCCTTCCGACTTTCATTATTGTCACAGTGCGTCCTATACCCAAGCTGGGCCGGCCGCAAACAGAGGGTTTGATGTTATTGCATTGCGTAGGGCGAAAGCATGGCACGTTGCGAGCAGCTCGCAAACCAAACCGACACGAGCGCAAACATAAATCCGTTGGCAAAACCGTTGGCAAACTGCATCGCGCCGCGCTTCCACCACAGCAGGCTGCGGTGCAGCACGCCGTCCGAGAGCACCATGAACAGGCCCATGGCAAACGGAATAAAGCACATCACGGCAAAGGCCGAGAACACGCCCGAGATGGCCGATAGCACCAAAAACGGCGCCACGATGCCCATCAGGTAAAAACCGGTACGGGCCTTGCCTTCCAGGCGCTCGGCCTCAACATGGGCCCGACCGACCAGATCACCGCCAGAGGCGCCGTTGGTGCCGGCGTGACCCATGCCGCCAATACGGACCTCGTCGCCATCGTGCGTGCCGGCGGGAAACTCAATCGTCTGCTCGGAGGTCACACGGGTTCGCCCGCTGCCGCCGCAATCGGGACAGGGGTCGGCGACGACCTTACCGGAGCCACCGCACTCAGGGCAGACAGACTGGAACGTGCCGGCACCAAACAGAAAGGACAGGTCGACATCGATGTGGCCGCGACCGCCGCAGCTCGGACAGGTATGTGCATGCTCGGACGAAACAGAGCCCGAACCGCCGCAGTGACCACAGGTATCGAAGCGCGTATAGCGGACGGTCTTGCGGGCACCGCCCTTGGCCTCCTTGGCGTCGAGCTTAATATCGACGACCACGTTGGCGCCGTTCTCGGGATTATAGGCAGCCTGCCCGCGACGCGGCTGACCCCAGGCGCCACCAAAGGGAAAGCCGCCCTCAAAGGGATTGCCGTAGCCCGCGCTGCCGGCGTAACCGCCGCCATAGGGCGAAGCCGTGGGAGCGCCGGCAAAGGGATTGCCCGAGCGCATGGCGTCGTAGCGCGCACGCTTCTGCTCGTCCGAAAGCACAGCATAGGCCTCGGAAACCTCTTTGAACTTTTCCTCGGCATCCGGTTCTTTGTTGACGTCCGGATGGAGCTTGCGGGCCTTTTGCTGGAAGGCTTTCTGTATATCACGCGAGGTGGCGTCCTTGGAGACACCCAAAATCTCGTAGTAATCTTTTTCGTTCATCGTCGCCATGCGCGGCAACCTCCTGCTCACAGCAGCGTATATATTGCGGTAATTCTACCCGAGCGGCCTAGGCTAGACCCCAAAACAGCTCGAACAGCACATTTCCATCGAGCCAGCCCAAGTGAGTGGGCGCTAAACGAGCACGGACGCGACCTGCGATAACGTCTTTCGAGGTGACGCGCCCCGCATGTCCTTCAATATGATCGGGCACCCAGGTGGCAAGGCCCAACTCGACCGCACGGTCGCAGGCCGCCGCCAACTCATCTGCAGCGATCACGCTTGCCGAGCGAACCAACAGATCGGGCCCAATGCCACGCGTCATGCGACAGGCAAGCATCAAATCCTCGGCCGCCGCCTCGCGCTGCGACAGATACTCGGCATCAAACGTCGTCGCGGCATCGTCGCGTTGCACCAAGCGCACGCGATACGCATCGCCGCGAGCAAGCACGTCGGGAAACAGCCCGGCCAAGCGATCGAAATCCTCGGCGTCGAGCATACCGGCGGCAGAGCGGCCCAAACCCAGATAGCCCTGTCCGGTCCAATAGGCAATGTTGTGGGCGCACTCATGGCCGTCGAGCGCGTAGCTTGCCACCTCATACGGGTGATAGCCGGCCGCACTCAGGCGCTCACGCGCCGCATCCATGCATGCAGCCTGAAAATCCTCGTCGGGCTCGAGCGACTCGTCGCGACACGCCATGCGATAGAGCGGCGTGCCCTCCTCGAGCGTGAGCGGGTACACCGACACATGATGCGGCGCCGCCGCCAACACGCCATCGAGTGTGCGCTGCCAGCTTAGGTCGGTCTGCCCGGGAAGGCCGCACATCAGGTCGCACGACACGACAAGCCCAGCGTCCTTGACCGTCGTGATGGCAGCGAGCGCCCGATCGGCATCGTGAATGCGGCCGATGGCGGTAAGTTCGGCGTTATCGAGCGTTTGCACGCCCAGAGAGACGCGCGTGACACCCACCCCGGCAAGCGCAGTGGCAAGCTCTGCGGTCAGCGATTCGGGATTGGCCTCGCAGGTAAACTCAACAGGCTTGCACCACGCAGAGATACGCCGGGCAAATTCTACCAAACGCTCCCCCGCCAGCGACGGCGTGCCGCCGCCAACATAGACGGTGCGGATCTGTGCAAGCGCGCCTGCGTCGCCAAAAGCATCGAGGCGCGCATACAACTGCTCAAAATAGGTATCGAGCGCAACGCTCATGTTGCACGGAGCAAAACTGCGTGAGTCAAAGTCACAGTACCGGCATTTTTGGGCGCAAAACGGCACATGCACGTACAGCGCGGTAACGGCCACCGTTAGGCCTCCAACGGATGAGCGGGCACCGACTCGCCGGCGGCAAGTGCGGCCTCACAGGCCACCACATCGTGCTCGATATCATCGACCAGTGCCATGAACTCCTCGTATGTGGAGCAACGCACCACCTGAGCGCGCCAGGCGGCAGCATGGGGCATGCCCTTTAGATACCAGCTTGCGTACGTGCGGGCACGCGACATGAGCGGCAACAGCTCGTGCGTGAGCGTCAGGTGCTCGCGCAGGGCATCCAGGCGCTCAACCGAGGAGCGAGAAGGAACCGGCGTGCCATCGAGTGCAAGGGCTCGGGCATCGCCGAACACCCATGGATTGCCGTAGATGCCACGCGCGATAAACACCGCGCTGGCACCCGAGCTTTGCAGATGCTCAGCAGCGTCCTCTGCCGAGAACACATCGCCCGAACCGATAACGGGAATCTCGACGGCGTCGGCCACCTCATCGACGACCGACCAATCGGCCTGGCCCGTATAGAGCTGCGTGGCGCAGCGACCATGTACCGCCACCGCGGCGGCCCCTGCTCCCTCAAGCATCTGGGCAAACGTCGCGGTGTTGCGGTCTTCGGCGTAAAAGCCCTTACGGATTTTTACGGTCACGGGCACATGCGCCGCGCCCACCGCCGCCTCGACGATCTGCTCGGCCAGATCGGGAGTGCGCATAAGCGCCGAGCCCTCGCCCTTGGTGACGACCTTGCGAGCCGGGCAGGCCATGTTGATATCGATCAGCGACAGGCGATCGCCCACACGCTCCTCGACGGCAGCAACAGCGCTCGCAAACTGATCGGGCTTGGAGCCAAAGAGCTGCACGCAGATCTGCTGCTCCTCATCGGCCGGCAGTACCAGGCGCCACGTCTTATTGCTGGCATAGGCAAGGCCCGCCACGCTCACCATCTCGCTATAGGCAAGATGGGCACCGCGACGGCGGCACATGATGCGATAGGCGGGATCGGTCACGCCCGCCATGGGAGCCATAAGGAACGGCTGCTCGGCATAGGCGCCAAGCAACCGCTTGCTGTATTCAGAAAGTGCCATGGACCTACTCGTCCACCTTGAGAATCGCCATAAAGGCCTCCTGCGGAACCTCGACCGAGCCGATGGCCTTCATGCGCTTTTTGCCCTCTTTCTGCTTCTCGAGCAGCTTGCGCTTTCGCGAGATATCGCCGCCATAACACTTGGCCAGCACGTCCTTGCGGCGCGCTTTGACGGTAGAGCGGGCAATGATCTTGTTGCCGATGGCGCCCTGGATAGGCACCTCGAACAGCTGGCGCGGAATGATTTCCTTGAGCTTGTCGCACAGACCGCGGGCCAGGCCATAAGCCTTATCCTTGTGCACGATAAACGACAGCGCGTCCACCTCGTCGCCCGAAAGCAGGATGTCGAGCTTGACGAGCTCGGAGGGGCGATATTCGTTGAACTCGTAGTCGAGCGAGGCGTAACCCTTGGTGCGGCTCTTGAGCTGGTCAAAAAAGTCCAGAATGAGCTCGGCAAGCGGCATGTCGAAACGCATCTCGACCGATTTGCTCGTGAGATGGATCATGTCGGTTGTAATGCCGCGATGCTCGATAGCGAGCTGCATGACGGCACCCGTATACTCGGGCGGACAGATAATCTTGGCCTTGAGGTAGGGCTCCTCGATGCGCTCGATGCGCGTAGCCTCGGGCAGATCCTGCGGGCTGCGAACATCAATCATCTCGCCGTCGGTCTTGTAGACGTGATAGTCCACCGAAGGGCTCGTGGCAATCAGGTCCAGGTTGAACTCGCGCTCCAGGCGCTCCTTGACGACCTCCATATGCAGCAGGCCCAAGAAGCCAACGCGGAAACCAAAGCCGAGCGCCACCGAAGTCTCGGGCTCCCACACCAACGACGGGTCGTTGACATGCAGCTTATCGAGCGCGTCACGCAGGTTCTCGTAGTCCTTGTTATCGATCGGGAACAGGCCCGTATAGACCATGGGCTTAGCCTCGCGGTAACCGGGAAGCGGCTCGGGGCAGGGGTTCGACGCCCAGGTAAGGGTGTCGCCCACGCGAACGGCCTCGGGGTCCTTCAGGCCCGTGACCACGTATCCGACCTCGCCGACCGTCAGCGCGTCGACCGGCGTCTCGGCGGGACGCTTGACGCCCACGCCATCGACCAAAAAGTCGCCCTTTGCCTGCATCATGCGCAAGGTATCGCCCTTTTTGATGGAGCCGTCAAAGATGCGCACCGTGGCGACGACGCCACGATACTCGTCGAAGTATGAATCCAGAATGAGTGCCTTGAGCGGCGCATTCGCATCGCCCTTGGGCGGAGAGATCAGAAAGACAATGGACTCCAGCAGATCGTGGATGCCCTCGCCGCTCTTGCCCGAGACACACACGGCATCATCGGCAGGGATCGCCAGGTCATCCTCGATCTCGGTCTTAACCTCGTCGGGATGAGCCGAGGGCAGGTCGATCTTGTTGATGGCCGGCACAATGTCCAGATTGGCGTTCATGGCAAGCGTCGCGTTGGAGACGGTCTGTGCCTCGACGCCCTGTGTGGCGTCGACAACGAGCACCGCGCCCTCACAGGCTGCCAGCGAGCGCGAGACCTCATAGGTAAAGTCCACGTGGCCCGGCGTATCGATCAGATTGAACTGATACGTCTCGCCATCGTCGGCGTCATAGGACACGCGAACGGCATTGGACTTGATCGTGATGCCGCGCTCGCGCTCGATATCCATGGTGTCGAGCAGCTGCGACTCCATGTCGCGCTCGTCGACGGTATGGGTGAGCTCGAGAATGCGGTCACTGATCGTGGACTTGCCATGGTCGATGTGCGCAACAATCGAGAAGTTGCGGATGTGGGAAATGTCAATTGAAGTATTCATGCGGACTATCTTACCCGAGCGGTACAAAAAATGGAGCCTGTTCCATAAAACAGGCTCCATTTATGCGCGTAATCTGTGTGGTGTGAAATTTACAACTTAAGCGTTGATGCTGTTCACGAGCTTGGCAAGACCGGACTTGCGGTTGGAAGCCTGGTTCTTGTGGATAACATGCTTGGCGGCAGCCATGTCGAGACGCTTGGTGACGGTCTTGAGGGCAGCCTGGGCCTTCTCGGCGTCGCCCTCGGCGACGGCGGACTGGACGTGCTTGGTCAGCGTCTTGAGCTCGGACTTGACAGCCTTGTTACGCATGCGAGCTGCCTCATTGGTGCGGATACGCTTCTTCTGAGACTTGATGTTTGCCACTTCTGGAGTTCCTTTCGAGTTCCTTGCAAAAAATGTATGACACCTCTGAGACACGGTGAGGTCATGCAAGCGCCTACTATAGCACGCCCCCCTCAAAGGGATAGAACGAATTTGTCAAATAGGCAGGTATCATCACGATTTTCTCAAGATGTTCGTAATCCAGAGCAAAAGCGCGGCCTCAGAATCGGCCGAACCCTTGAGCGCGAGCTCTACATCGACCGCCCCCTCGAGCGCCGCGACGAGCTCTGCCATCGAAAAGCGACGTGCCCAGGTCAAGTGATTCTTGACCTGCCAGGACTGGAGCTTGAGCGTTGCGGCCAGCTCACGACCCTGTCCGCGCGCATCGAGCGCCTTGGCGACGATAAGCTCGCGGATGCGGCCGCACAGCAACGTGTAAGTCCACACGTAGCTCTTGGCGGGCAATAGATTGAAAAGCTCGAGCGAGCGTCGCATGTCACGTGCCGAGACCGCATTGAGAAAGTCCCAGGGTTGAACCTCGGCCGTACGTACAATCCAGCGCTCAACGTCGGCAAGCTCAATCTGGGGCGCCTCGACCATCTGGGCAAGCTTAGCCAAGTCGTTATCGAGCATGCGAGTGTTCTCGCCCGAACGCGAGACGAGCTCCTCGGCGGCCGCCGTCGAGATCGACTTGCCGCGCTGCGTCGCCATCTGCTGCACGCGACGCGGTAGCTCCCAGCGCTTGGTGCCGGAGCAATCGATCACGGCCTTCTTATCGATCTTGGCGATCGCCTTATACAGGCGTGTGTTCTTGGCAAGCGAGTCGGCAATGATGAGGCAGACCGTTGTGGGGCTGGGACTCGCCAAATACTCGACAAGCGGCTCCGAGACCGCCTTGGCGAGCTTTGAACAGCCGTCAAGGATTACCAGGCGAAACTCGCTGCCCATCGGAAAGGTGTTAAGCGATCCGATAATCGACTCGATATCGGGGTCTTTGGTCATATCGCGCTCGTCGAGGTTGAACTCGACCATGCCCGTCTTTTCCAGACGCGCTTTCATACGCGAGACGGCGTGATCGCGCTTGACGCCGTCGGTACCGACGATCAGATATGCCGGCAGCAGACCGATTTCGGACATTGCGCTCCCCTCCCGCAGGCCTTCGTATTCGTTCCGTGCCATTCTAGCCCAGGGGCCCACCACACGCCAACGACGTCGTCACGGTCGCTGGCATCGCATCGTAAAGCCCTTCGCGGTCGGCGTGATGGTGATATCGCCGTGTTCGATAGTGCACGCGAACACACCGCCCGCTTCCTTAACGGCATCGATGCAGGCATCGGACGGATGGCCGTATCGATTCCCCTCGCCCGCGCTCGCGAGGGAAAGCTCAGGCTTCAGGACGTCCAGCGACTCACCATCGACTGAAACCTTAGAGCCGTGATGCCCAAGTTTAAGGACATCGATATCCCCCACCTCCTGCACGAATTCCCGTTCTTGGTCGAGATCGGCATCACCGGTGAGGAGCATACGCAGGCCCTTGCCTTCCTGAATATAAGAGAGCAGCAGGACAAGCGAGTCCTCATTTCCCTCGCCATCCACGGACTCGAATGGCCACATCACGCGAGCGCAAAATGAGCCGATGTCGACCGTATCCCCACGGCGCACCTGCCGATACTCCACGCCAGGTCGGTTCAATACTTCGGCAGGAGCATCCTCCAGCGCATCCGCCGCCACGGCAATCGTTCCGACCGAAAACTGTTCGAGCACGGCAGGCAGACCACCCCAGTGGTCCTCATCCCAATGCGTCACAAAGACGGCATCGATATGGTGCACGTTATTGCGAACCAACGCCGCCACCACGCGCTCGTCGAGCCCGCAGTCGACGAGCGCTACTGCACCGCCCTCGCGGATAAGAATCGCATCGGCCTGGCCCACATCGAGTACCGTCACCGAAGGCGGAGCGAATCGATCCCAAAAGACGTACGGAATCGCAGCCAAGAGCACCAGACATGCAAGCCCCACCGCCATAGGGAGTGCACGGGGACGCGGCCACCAGACCAGCAGGGCCGCCAGCAAACACGGCACTAGGTAAATCCACACGCTATCGGGCGGCACGCTCACGGATGCACCCGGCACGGCGGCAAACAGCTGCTCGAAGAACAGCGCGCAACGGGCGGCAATCATGGGCACAACGAGCGCCCAAGCCCGCAACGGTCCCACGAGCGAAAAGGGAACCAGCACGATCGACACAGCAAGCAGTACGCTCACCACCGGACCAATGACCGCATTTGCCAACGGAGCAATGAGCGAGAACGTACCGAAGGCAGGAATGGTAATGGGGAGCGTCGCCAACTGCGAGCACAGTGTGACGGAAAGCATACTGGCAATGCCCGATGGCACACCCAGCTCACCCAAAGCGTAGGAGGCGTACGGGCAAAAGCACAGGATGGCAAAGACGCTGGCACATGAAAGCTGAAAGCCTATCTCGAACAGCACCGTCGGCCGCAGTAGCACAAAGATGGACATGGTTGCGAAGAGTGCCGATGCGCCGTGCCGGCGACGCCCCGCGCCGTTTACGACAAGCGTCGTGAACACCATGCAGCACGCGCGCACGGCCGAGGGAGACGCGCCCGTAAAAGCAGCGTAGCCCACAAGCGTTATCGCCAATATCGCCCGCTGAAGACCACGTGAGCACCGAGTCTTTTGCAACACACCCTCGATTACAAACCCCACGATAGCCAAATGGCTGCCCGAGACGGCGATTAGATGCGCCGTTCCCGTCACCGAAAACCAGTCGCCCGCCGGTTGGGCGTGCAGCTCGGCCGAACGACCGCAGACGACACCGGCTATGAACGCACGCGCCGGGTCGGTCGCAGGCGCGATGGACGCAAGCAGCCCATTTCGCAGCCGAAGCAGCGGCCCCGGAGAGCCCTCATCGACCGATAAAATCCGAACGGCTTTTACCTTGCATACCTCGCCTCGGAGCACACGCGATCGTCCATACGCATCGTTCTCAAAACGTGAAACGCGACCGATAACACGCATGTGCGCCCCGACCCTGAGCTCGCGGTCACACGATAGGCGAACCGTTGCCAAGTTCTTGCCGTCCGCGCGTGCCTCGCAGGTATAGGAATACACGTCGTCGTTTATGGATGGATCACCCTGCACGACAAACTCGAGGCTGCTTGCCGCTCGAGCGTCGAGCGCCTTCGAGGCGCTTAGCGCGCCCACAGCCCACCACGCCGAGACGACCGCTCCCGCCACGAGACCGACGGACGCGGCATACAGCCACCGCTTCCAAGGGGCAAGCCGCGCACAAGATTGAGCCAGCACAACGAATACCGCCGCCGCGACGGGAATGGCCCATAGCGGCCCGACCGCCGGCGCCTGCTCCCTCAGCAGCGCATCAGCGGTCACGTTGAGCACCAAGGCGCAGCTCATGCACATGCCGGCACACAGGGCCATCGTCCACGGCATCAGGGGCCGCGGAGGCATCACATGCTCGCGCTCGGTCGCACTCATACGCAGATGCAATCTTTGATTTTGGCAAGCTTCTTCTCGCCGATTCCCGACACACGCATCAGATCGTCAACCGAAGCAAAAGCACCGTTCTTTGTCCGCTCATCGATAATCGACTGGGCCATGGAGGGACCGATGCCCGAGAGCGTCTGTAGCTCTGCCGCGCTTGCCGTATTGATATTTACTAGGCCTGTTGCGCCACTCACACCCGATGATGCGGAAGCCCCACCAACAACACCGGCTTCCGCAATGGACGCCTGCTGCTCCCCTACCGTTGGAACGTGAATCTTCTGTCCATCGACGACCTTAGATGCCCGATTGAGCCCCGTAACGTCTGCCTCGGGCGCCAGCCCGCCGGCGGCATCAATCGCCTGAGCCACCCGCGCGCCATCCTTGAGGCGATATACACCGGGCGACACAACGGCGCCATCGACATCGACATAGACCTCTGCCGCGGCAGAAGCCTTAGTCGAAGAACCTTCGGATGTCTTTCCGCTCGAGGCATCACCGGATCCCGGCTCCACCAACGAGCCCGTACCGTCAGTGCGCTCAAACGACACACCACCGGCACCGCCGCCAAGGTTCGCCATCGCCAAGCCGCTCGCCATCGCAATGACGACCAGTATCGCCATCACCACTGCCTTATGACCGAGCAGCTTGTCCGCCAAGCGGTCCATCCGTTTGACCCGTTCGTGTTGTTCGCGCTGCGCCATAGCAAAACCTCCCAACACCATCGTGTCAGGAAAGGAGCCCTGCAACAGCCACGCTCCAAAACCGGTTTTAGCGGTCAAACCAAAAACCGACCAAAACCTTGCACAAATCTGTCCATTTATTCAGGCACACGTCAGCAAATGAACACTTAGCCGCAAAATGCCCAGATAGCAAAAGACCGACGATGCAAGCGCATCGTCGGTCTATGCACAAATTTACTCGTGATCTTGGTAAATCTCACGCGGAGCAAGCTCCGAATGTTTGCGCTTTAAGGTCTTAGGGGCCTTATACGTGTTGCTTTCGAAGTCGATGTACTCGGTCTGCTTGAGCAGGCGCTCGATCATCTCCTCGTGATCGAACAACTCCCAGGCCTCATGCACGGCATCGAGTTTAGCGTGCGTCTCGGGACGGCGCGGCATAAACAGCGTGCAGCAGTCGGGAGCAGCCTCGGTCGAGATATCGAACGTACCGATCTCCTCAGCGCGCGCGATGATCTCCTGCTTGTCCGAACCGATGAGCGGACGGAACACGGGGATCTTCACGGCCTCGTTAACGGCCATGATATTCTCAAGCGTTTGGGAGGCAACCTGCCCAAGCGATTCGCCCGTCACGATGGCCTTGGCGCCCTCGATGTGTGCAATGCGCTCGGCAACCGAATACATAATGCGGCGATACATGATCACGCGCAGGTTGCTGGGACAGGTGACCGAAATCTCACGCTGGCAGTCGCCAAACGGCACCACGTACAGGCGGCCGATCTGGACACCCGGCTCAAGCGCACGGATGATGTCCTGCACCAAATACTCGCTCGTATCGGGCGTCTGCGGACGACCAGAGAAATGCACCGGCACGCACACCGCGCCGCGACGCGCGAGCATCCAGGTCGCCACCGGAGAATCGATACCCGACGACAGCAGCGTCACGACCTTGCCGGCAGAACCAACCGGCAGACCGCCCACGCCGCGCTCGGAGCGCGCATACACATAAACGCTACCCTGGACCACCAGTACGTGCACCATCGCATCGGGGTCGTGCATTTGAACCTTTTTATCGGGGAAGGCCTCACACAGCACCTCGCCCACCTGACGATTGATGTCAATCGAGGTGAGCTCATAGTCAGTATTGGAGCGCTTGGCGTGCACCTTAAACGAATCGAAGGAACCAAACTCACGCAGCGCCTTCACGGCGGCAGCACAGTACTCCTGAGGGTCGCGATTGGTGTGATACGCCAAAGACACACGAGCAACGCCGGGAACGGTGCGAATGACACGCGCCGCCTCGTCGGCCTGATGCTCGTTAAAGGTCACGAGGATATAACCGGAAATTCGAGACACGGCATTCACGGAAAAGGCGGCCAAGGCCGCCTTGATGTTATCCATGAGGATATGCTCAAAATGTGCACGGTTCTTACCCTTCAGTCCAACCTCGTGATAGTGGACCAGGCAGACGCGAGCCGCCATTTAGGCTTCAGCAACCTTGTGGCCGAGCGCCTTCTCATAACGGGCCTCGTCGTAAGAGATGTCGCCGTCGACAATCTCATCCATAGCCATCGAAATGGTATCGGCACCGGAAAGCCCGATGGTGATGTCATCGACATCCTGGACGGCAAGCACGCGGTTGTGCTGGCCACGCAGCATGCTATTGATGTCGCAGGCGCGCTTGGAGGCAAGCGAAGCGAGCAGGAAGCGGTTGTGATCGGTCTTCTCCAGAAGATCGTCAATGCAAGGCTTTACAACGGACACGGACCTCAGATCCTTTCATGCATATCGAGAACGCGAACGAGCTCATCGGTCGCGCGGTCGAGATCGTCATTAACCACGACGTCGTCGTAGCGGTCGGCAAGGGCAAGCTCATCGGCGGCGTTTGCCATACGCAGCTCAATCGTCTCGGGCGTCTCGGTACCGCGACCGACTAGACGCTCGCGAAGCACCTCGAGCGAAGGTGGCTTGATAAAGATCAGCACGGCCTCGGGGAAACGCTCCTTCACCTGCAGGGCACCCTGGACATCGATCTCCAAAATCAGAGATGCGCCAGAGGCGAGCTTGGATGTGACCTCGCTCACCAACGTGCCGTAGCAGTTACCGTGGACCTCGGCCCACTCAACAAACTCACCGTTTGCCACGCGGCGGTCGAACTCCTCGCGCGTCAGAAAAAAGTAGTTGACGCCGTCGACCTCACCTTTGCGTGGTGCTCGCGTGGTAGCCGAAACCGTCAGGCCCAGGTTCGAGCGGCGCTCGCGCACACGAGTGACGAGCGTACCCTTCCCTGCGCCTGACGGTCCAGAAATCACAAAGAGCTTGGAATCCTGAGCGCTCACTTATTTGGTCAGCTGCTCGAGGAGCTGCTCGCGCTGACGGACGCCGAGGCCCTGGACGCGACGGGTAGCGGAGATACCAAGCTCCTCCATGATCTTGGCGGCCTTGGCCTTGCCATAACCAGGAAGAGACTCGATGAGGGTGGAAACCTTCATGCGGGAAGCGATGGGGTCATCGGAGTTGAGCACGGACTCGAGGGACTTCTCGCCCTTCTTGATCTGCTCGCGAAGCTCAGCGCGGGCGTGACGTGCGGCAGCAGCCTTCTCAAGAGCCTGCTTACGCTGCTCATCGGTAAGCTGAGGGAGTGCCATTCGTACCTCCAAATAGTTGGGTTATATCTGATTCAATAATTGGCATTTTAGCACGTAGAACGTACAAAATGCCCAATCGCGGCTCCATAGGTTAGACGATACCCGCAAAAAGTGCAATATACTGCGCCCAAAGTTAAGCCCCTGACCTGCGATTCCACACAAAGGATGGGAAAGTTTACGCAGGCACAGGGGCTATTTTGTGCTAATGAGACCCAAAAGTGGTGACTTAGGGGAATCTTTTAGGCGACGTTTTCGACCAGCTCGGCGACGATGGCGTCAAAGGCGGCAACCGGATCGTCGGCGCCGGTGATGGGACGGCCCACCACAATGTGGCTTGCGCCACGCTCGATAGCCTGGGAAGGCGTCGCCACGCGGGACTGGTCACCAAGGGCGGCACCCACCGGACGCACACCCGGAGTCACGATCAGGGCATCAGGGCCCAGCAGCTCACGCATGTCGTGAGCCTCCATCGGCGAGCACACGATGCCATCGATGCCGTTGGCCTGAGCGAGCTTTGCCAGGCGGGCGGCCTGCTCAGCCACGGGCGACTCGACACCGATCTCGCTCAAGGCATCCTGATTCATGCTCGTGAGCACGGTGATGGCGACGAGCTTGGCGCGGTCCTCGCGCGCCTCCTCGGCACCCTCGCGGCAGGCAGCGAGCATGGCGCCCGAACCCAAGCCGTGAACCGAGAGCAGGTCGGCACCGGCAAGCGAGGCCGAACGGGCGGCACCGCGAACCTGATGCGGAATATCATGGAACTTAAGGTCAAGGAAGACCTTAAAGCCCAGGTCCTTAAAGGTCTTGACGATCTCGGGGCCCTCAGCGTAATAGAGCGTCATACCAACCTTAAGCCAGACGGCATGGCCCGAAAGCTCGTGGGCGAGCTCGAGCGCACGCTCACGATCGCAGTCGAGGGCGACGATTACGCGGTCGCGGGCATCGGTCTCTAGCATTCGAAAGCACCTACCAGCTCGTTGATGTCCTTTACGCCCTGGGACTCGGCCCAGGCCTCGAGCTCATGCGCGATCTTGAGCGAAGCGCACGGATCGACGAAGTTGGCCATGCCGACCGACACGCAGGTGGCGCCGGCCAGGATAAACTCAGCCGCATCCTCGCCGGTCATGACACCGCCGACACCGTTGATGGGGATATCGACGGCCTGGGCAACCTCCCAGACCATGCGCACGGCGATGTGGTGGCACAGCGGGCCCGAAAGGCCGCCCTTGGGCTTGGCCACGCGGGACTTGCGGGTATGGACGTCGATGGCCATGCCCTGGATGGAGTTGATGACTGAAAGGCCGTCGGCACCGGCAGCCTCGAGGGCCTTGGCAATCTCGGCGACGTTGACCGGAGCCATCTTCACGAACAGCGGCTTATCGGTCACCTTGCGGCAGGCAGCCATAACGGAAGAGGCGCCCTCGGGCGTGGAGCCCATGGCGGCACCGCCGGCGGCGATATTAGGGCAGCTCACGTTGATCTCGTAGCCGGCAGCCCAGGGGCACAGCTCGACATACATCTCGAGTGCGCGGACAAACTCGTCAACGGAGTGGCCGGCAACCTGACAGATGACCTGGCAGCCGTCCTTGGACAGCTGTTCGAGCCACGGACCGGACTCGCGGGCAAAGGCGGCCACGCCGGGGTTCTGAAGGCCCACGGAGTTGATCATACCGCCGGGAATCTCGGCCATGCGGGGCGCGGGATTGCCGGGCCAGGGCTCGGCAGCGCAACCCTTGGTGGTGATGGCACCCAGCTGGGAGACATCAAAGAAGTTCTGGAACTGCCAGCCGTAGCCAAAGGTACCGGCTGCGGTGTTGATGGGGTTTTGCATCTTGACGCCGCCGAAATCGACGGCCATGTTCACGGTACCCACTAGAAGACCACCACCTTGGAAGCATCGAACACGGGGCCGCACATGCAGGCGCCCTTCATACCGTCGACCGTCTCGACATTGCAGGTGTTGCAGGCGCCAAAGCCGCAGCTCATCATGCGCTCGAGCGACACCTCGCAGTACGCGCCGGCCTCGGCGGCAGCGGCGGCGACCTTCTTCATCATGACGGCGGGGCCGCAGCTGGCCACATAGTCGTAGCCGCCCTCGCCGAGCAGCTCGGCTGCCGGGTCGGTGCAAAAACCGTGCGTGCCCAGCGTGCCATCATCGGTGCACACGTTAACCGTATCGCACAGCGCGCGGAACTCATCGACGCCCACGGCCTTGGACGCGGTGCCAAAGCCCAGGCACACGTCGACGGCTACACCCTGCTCGGCAAGCTTGTCGGCAAGGCACAGCACGGGCGGAACACCGATGCCACCGGCGACGAGCAGGGCCTTCCTGGTGCCCTCGGGTACCATCCAGCCACGGCCACCGGGGCCCAGCAGGTTAGAGGTGGAGCCAGGGCCCATCTGGGACAAACGACGGGTATCGTCGCCCACGACGGCGTACCACAGCTCGACGGTGCCAGCCTCGGCGTCGGCGCGGTAGTAGCTCAGGGGCACGCGAAGCAGCGAGGACGCATCGCCGGGTACGGCGATGTTCACAAACTGACCGGGCTTGAGCGCACTTGCAAGCTTGGGGGCCGAGATGACGAGCGAGAAGATGCCGTCGGCAATCTCCCGGTTCGAGACGACCTCGAAGTCGTGCATGCGTGCAGTGGAAGGTGTGGGCATAGACGCTCCAATCCCCCATGCGGTTGCATGGTCCAAACGAACAGAAAGCGCGGCACCGCAAGGGCGCCGCGCACAAAAGCGATAAGGCTATGCTAGCAGATGCAGCCGTCGGCAAGCGTCTGCTTACCGCCGACAAACACATCGGTGGCACGACCGGTGAGCGTGCGGCCGGCAAAACCGGAGTTCTCGGCGCGCGACTCGTAACCGTCCTCGCCAACCGTCCAGGTGGCGGACGCGTCGAACACGGTCAGGTCGGCAACGGAGCCCGCCTTGACCTGAACCTGGTCGAGACCCAGGATCTCACGCGGCTTGATGGCCATGAGCTCGACCATGCGGCCCATGCTCATCTTGCCCGTGTTGACCAGCTCGGTGAGTACGAGCGACAGCGAGGTCTCGAGGCCGATCATACCAAAGGGCGCAAGCTCGAACTCACGGGCCTTCTCCCACGGGGTGTGAGGAGCGTGATCGGTGACGATA
Source organism: uncultured Collinsella sp. (assembly GCA_902494565.1). Taxonomy (GTDB): domain Bacteria; phylum Actinomycetota; class Coriobacteriia; order Coriobacteriales; family Coriobacteriaceae; genus Collinsella. The sequence goes on from CABUTN010000022.1 coordinate 23,351, forward strand.
ACGTCGACGGTGCCGTCGATGACGCCCTGACGGATGGCCTCGGCATCCTCCTCGGTGCGCAGCGGCGGATTGACCTTGAGCGAGGTGTTGTAGGTCTCGTCCAAGTCGTTCTCGGTCAGAAACATGTGGTGCGGGGTGGCCTCGCAGGTCACCTGGACGCCAGCGGCCTTACCGGCACGCACGAGCTCGAGACCGTGAGCGGTGGAGATGTGCTGGATGTGCAGCTTGGCACCGGTCAGCTTGGCGATCTCGATGTCGCGGGCGATCTGGAGCTCCTCGCCGGCAGCCGGCCAGCCCTCGAGAGCCAGACGGGTCGAGACCTTGCCCTCGTTGATCTGGCCGTGGCCGACCAGGTCCTCGTCCTGGCAATGGCTCATAAAGACCTTGCCGAACATCTTGCCGTAGTCCATGCAGCGACGGAGCATACCCGCGCCCTGCACGCCGCGACCGTCGTCGGTGAAGGCGACGGCGCCGTGGGCGACCATATCGCCCATCTCGGACATGGCCTCGCCCTTAAGACCGCGGGTCATGGCGCCCGACGGATAGACGCGGCAGTGACCGACCTCGGCAGCGCGGGACTTGACGAACTCCACGACGGTGCCGTTATCGGTGACGGGATCGGTGTTGGGCATGGCGCACACGCCGGTAAAGCCGCCCTTGGCAGCTGCGCGGGTGCCGCTCTCGATGTCCTCTTTGACCTCGTAGCCGGGCTCGCGAAGGTGAACGTGCATATCCACCAGGCCAGGGACGAGGTACTTGCCGGAAAGGTCGCGGACCTCGGCTCCCTCGACGGCGAGATTCTCGCCGACCTCGGCGATCTTGTCGCCGTCAATCAGGACGTCAACGACACCGTCAAGCTCGACGGACGGGTCGACGACGTGGGCATTCTTAAGAAGCAAGGCCATTATCGGCACCTCCAAGCAGCAGATACAGGATAGCCATACGCACGCAGATACCGGCGTAGACCTGCTCCAGGATGACGGAGCGTTGCGGGTGGTCGGCCATATAGGAGTCGAACTCGACGCCGCGGTTGATGGGGCCCGGGTGGCAGATGATCGCATCGGGCTTCATGAGCTTCTCGCGGTCCTTGGTCAGACCGAAGAGCTTGTGGTACTCACGAATGGTCGGGAACGGGGCACCCTCGAGGCGCTCCTGCTGCACCCGCAGCATGTAGACGACGTCCAGCTCGGGCAGGACGGAATCGAGGTCGCTCGTCACGTGGTCGCAGCCCAGGACCTCGGGCGCCGGCGGCAACAGCGTGCCGGGGGCGACGGCGTAGGTCTCGCAGCCCATGATCTTAAGGGCGGGAATCAGCGAGCCGCAGACACGGGAGTGCGCGATATCGCCGACGACAGCGACCTTCAGACCGTGGAAGTCACCCTTGTGCTCCCAGATGGTGTACAGGTCGAGCAGGGCCTGCGTGGGATGGTTGTGCTTGCCGTCGCCGGCGCAGATGACGCTCGCGGGCGAGTTCTGCGTGACGATGTAGGGAGCACCGGCGTGCTTATCGCGCACGACGATGCAGTCGATCTTATAGGCGTTGAGGGTCTCGACGGTGTCGACGAGGCTCTCGCCCTTGACCGTGGAGGTCGAGGAGCCGCCAAAGTTGAGGCTGTCGGCCGAAAGACGCTTCTCGGCGAGCTCGAAGGAGCTACGGGTGCGCGTCGAGGGCTCGTTGAACATGTTGACGATGGTCTTACCCTTGAGCGTGGGGACCTTCTTGATCGCACGCTCGTTGACCTCAGAGAACGCCTTGGCGGTCTCGAGGATGAGCTTGATGTCCTCTTCGGAGTACTCGGTAATGTCGATCAGGTGCTTATGGTTGAACGCCACGGTACTACTCACCTCCCAGCGGCGCGGAGCCCACGTGGGAACCCGGCGCGACGTCGTTAATCTCGACGGCGGTGTGGCCGTCGACTTCCTTCATATATAGGTGCACGTTCTCCTCATGCGACGAGGGAACGTTCTTGCCGACAAAGTCCGGCGAGATGGGGAGCTCGCGGTGACCGCGGTCAACGAGAACTGCCAGCTCAATACGGCTCGGACGGCCCAGGTCCATGACGGCGTCCAGAGCAGCGCGGATGGTACGACCCGTGTACAGGATGTCGTCCACCAGCACGACGCGCTTGCCGTCGACGCTAAAGGGAATGTTGGTGGCGTGGATCGCGGGAGCGAAATTGGTCGCATAGTCATCGCGGTAGAAGCTGATGTCCAGGCTGCCGAGCGGAACTTCGACGCCCTCGATCTCCTTGATCTCCTCGGCGAGCTTCTTTGCCAGAAGGTCGCCGCGCGTGACGATGCCGACCAGAGCGAGGTCTTCACAGCCCTCGTTGCGCTCGAGAATCTCGTGCGCGATGCGGGTCATCGCTCGATTGACGGCGGTCTCGTCCATGATGACCGCCTTGGGGGAAGTCGTGCCCATCGATCTCCTTCCTCACATGTCTTGACTGCTGACACAGTCAAAAAAATAGATGCCCGACCGCTTAAAGCGGACCAGACACCCACAGGAAAGGCTGCTCGCATGGCAGCTATGTAATTCCATGTGGGTATCTCGTACCCCTTTAATGGTCAAGGGATAGTGTAGCCAACCTCGAGCTTAATTGCGAGCATAAATATAGAGCAATCCGTAAACGGAGCCCAATGCTCCATAAACCTATATATATTTGTGGGACGAGCTTGAAAACGCACGCACGAGCTGGCATAATCCCCTCTGCTGCACGCAAATCGGATCTACGTCCAGGGCCGTGGCGTGGGCACTATCGCCAAAAGAGGAATATCTCTGTGTAGATTGCGCACAGGGAGCGACTTCTGTGCTATAGTTCAGGCTTGTTTGTTAACGCGACATGTTCGTTTGTCGCCCAAGGAGGGTCAGTTATGTCCAAAGTTTGCGAAGTTTGCGGTAAGCACCCCGTTGCCGGTCGCTCCATCAGCCACTCTCACCGCGTCACCAACCGTAAGTTCCGCCCCAACATCCAGCGCGTCTACGTTGTCGTCGATGGTCACCGTCGCAAGATGAACGTTTGCTCCACCTGCCTCAAGTCTGGCAAGGTTGCGCGCTCCTAAATAAGGTCTTACCAACAAGTACCTCGGACTCTCCGGGTCAAAGACCTCGCGTTCATATAGAACTTACCAAAGGCGTCCTCCCCTACGGAGGGCGCTTTTTTGTGCTCATTGGGCGCTCATTGGGGACAGACTTAGATGAGTGCTTTCACGCATTGGGGACAGACATGACGTACACATGCGGCGCCATGATCAGGTCCTGCCCAGCCTCACGCAGCCTCCTTCCAGCCTGCAGTGGCCTTGGTCACGCTTGTAGCGCCGATACCGGTGATACGGGCAATTTGCTTGACCGTGAGATGTGCCCGCCTGAGCCTCAGCAGACACGCATCACGCTCGAGTCGCGGCAGGGCCTTGAGCAGCGCAGGATCTATGCTCGGCAGGACTTCGTGAGCAACGGAAAGGGCCTCCTCATCGGGGATCCGCCGGCGTGGAAGAACCTCTACTGACCAGATGCGCCCGGCAACTTTCTCGAGATGCTTGCAATAGCAACGGGAGCCTCCGACAATATCGAGCATAGGGGCCGCATCACAGATGTCAAAGGGATCATAGCCCAGCTGATATGCCTTGTAGCTTGACCAGCGGTATGCTTCGAGTGAGTTAATTGCACCCTTCACGGGATTGAAATGGATGTAATCGAGTAGCTGCACCGCCTGTGTGTCCGACTCAACCGCGACCCGCGAATAGCGATTATCAAACAGATGTCCCGTTTTCCCATTGAAATACTCATGAGAGTCTGTCCCCAATGAGCAGGGCGATGCAGCAGGCAGATAGTTTTAGTTAAAACGCTTCATTTAATTGAAGCGTTTTAGTGTGCCTTTTAGAGGAATCTTACCGTTCGCCGAATAATTTCTTGCTATCATGCAAGGCGTAGGGTAAATCTCCGATCGCAAGGAGACACAAATGGTGAAAAAGTCACCGGAAAACACTACTCCCGCAATTGTGGACAACGTAGAGGCGCTTGAGGCTAAGCTCGCTCAGATGCGAGAGGCCCAGGCGCTTTTTGCTACGTACACGCAGGAGCAGGTCGACAAGATCTTCTATGAGGCCGCCATGGCCGCCAACAAGGCTCGTATCCCGTTGGCGAAGATGGCCATCGAGGAGACCGGCCGCGGCGTTCTTGAGGACAAGGTCATCAAGAACCACTACGCCGCAGAGTACATCTATAACGCTTACAAGAACACCAAGACCTGTGGTGTCCTGGAGCGCGACGAGGCTTACGGCATCACCAAGATCGCCGAGCCTATCGGCATCGTGGGCGCCGTCATCCCGACGACCAACCCCACCTCCACCGCGATCTTCAAGACGCTGATCTGCCTGAAGACCCGCAACGCCATCATCATCTCCCCGCACCCGGCTGCCGCCAAGTGCACCATCGCCGCCGCCAAGCTCGTGCTTGACGCCGCCGTCAAGGCCGGCGCCCCCGAGGGCATCATCGGCTGGGTCGATGTCCCCTCCATCGAGCTGACCAACATGGTCATGCGCGACGTCGACATCATCCTCGCCACCGGTGGCCCGGGCATGGTCAAGGCCGCTTACTCCTCGGGCAAGCCCGCCCTGGGCGTTGGCGCCGGTAACACCCCGGTCGTCATCGACGACACCGCCGACGTGCTGCTCGCCGTCAACTCCATCATCCACTCCAAGACCTTCGACAACGGCATGATCTGCGCTTCCGAGCAGTCCGTGACTGTCATCGACAGCATCTATGACCAGGTTAAGGCCGAGTTCCAGAAGCGCGGCTGCTACTTCGTCAAGCAGGGTGCCGAGATGGAGGCCCTGCGTGCCGCCATGTTCAAGAACGGCGCTCTCGATCACCGCATCCCCGGCATGGCCGCTGCCAAGATCGCCGAGCTCGCCGGCATCGAGGTTCCCGCCAAGACCAAGATCCTGATCGCCGAGGTCACCTCAACCGACCCCGCCAAGGAGGAGTTCTCCCACGAGAAGCTCTCCCCGGTCTTGGCCATGTACCACGCCAAGGACTTCCAGGAGGCCGTCGACAAGGCCGAGCACCTGGTGCTCGCCGGTGGCCCGGGCCACACCGCCTCTCTGTACGTGCACCCCGCCCAAGCCGAGAAGATCAGCCTGTTCGAGCACGTCATGAAGGCCTGCCGCATCGTCATCAACACCCCGTCCTCGCACGGTGGCATCGGTGACCTGTACAACTTTGGCATGAAGCCGTCTCTGACCCTGGGCTGCGGCTCCTGGGGCGGCAACTCCGTCTCCGAGAACGTTGGGGTGAAGCACTTGATCAACGTTAAGACTGTGGCCGAGCGCCGTGAGAACATGCTGTGGTTCCGCGCTCCCGAGAAGGTCTACTTCAAGAAGGGTTCCACGCCCGTCGCCCTCGACGAGCTGGGCAACGTCATGGGCAAGAAGCGCGCCTTCATCGTTACCGACCAGTTCCTCTTCAAGAATGGCAACACCCGCGCCATCGAGGCCAAGCTCGACGAGATGGGCATCGCCCACGACTGCTTCTACGACGTCGAGCCCGATCCGTCGCTGCAGTGCGCACGTCGCGGCGCCAAGCAGATGGCTCTCTTTGAGCCGGACGTCATTATCGCCGTCGGCGGTGGCTCCGCTATGGACGCCGGCAAGATCATGTGGATGATGTACGAGCACCCCGAGTGCAAGTTTGAGGACATGGCCATGGACTTCATGGACATCCGCAAGCGTATCTTCACCTTCCCCGAGATGGGCAAGAAGGCCTACTTCGTCGCCGTCCCGACCTCCTCGGGTACCGGCTCCGAGTGCACGCCGTTCGCCATCATCACCGACAAGGAGACCGGCATCAAGTGGCCGCTCGCCGACTACGCGCTGCTCCCCAACATGGCTATCGTCGACGCCGACAACTGCATGACCGCCCCGCGCGGCCTGACCGCTGCCTCCGGCATCGACGTCATGACCCACGCCATCGAGTCCTACGTCTCCATCATGGCTTCCGACTACACCAAGGGCCTCTCCGAGCGCGCTGCCAAGCTCGTCTTTGAGAACCTGCCCTCCAGCTTCACGAACGGCGCCAAGGACCCGCACGCCCGCGAGGAGATGCACAACGCCTCCTGCATGGCCGGTATGGCCTTCGCCAACGCCTTCCTGGGCCTCAACCACTCCATGGCTCACAAGCTCGGCGCTTTCCATCACCTGCCCCACGGCATCGCTAACGCTGTCATCCTGACCCGCGTCATGCGCTACAACGCCGCCGAGGCTCCCGTCAAGATGGGTACCTTCTCCCAGTATCCTTACCCCAACGCGCTGCACAACTACGCCGAGATGGCCAAGTACTGCGGCATCGAGGGCAAGGACGACAAGGAGGTCTTCGAGAACTTCATCACGAAGCTCGAAGAGCTCAAGGACTTCATCGGCGTCAAGAAGACCATCGCCGACTACGGTGTTGACGAGCAGTACTTCCTCGACACCCTCGACGAAATGACCGAGCAGGCATTCAACGACCAGTGCACCGGCGCCAACCCGCGCTACCCGCTCATGAGCGAGATCAAGGAGCTCTACCTGGACGCCTACTACGGCCGCGAGCCCCAGGATTACGCCGTCTGCTAGTTTTAGCACGGTTTTTAACGGCGGGGGTGCACGGGTGTTTCACACACCCCC
>CABUTN010000023.1 GCA_902494565.1 uncultured Collinsella sp.
ACCGGACACACATTCTGTCCGAGCGGTTAAAAGCGGCCACGGAATTTAAACGGCTGAAAAAGGGGCATCGACCTGCGCCGATGCCCCCAACATGGACACACATTTTGTCCTATAAGCCTAAAAATCAGCCAAAGTATCTAGGCGCCAAGACGCCATCTAGGCGGCAAGCAAGTCACCGCAGGACCTGGCCGGGCGAGGCGGGTAAGTTTTTCGTAGATTCCGCACGAGCCGGAAAGCACTTAATGTGCTTTCCGAGCGAGCCCAGGACCTGACCGAACGAAAAACTTACCCGCCTCGCCCGGCCAGGTCCGACGAGTAACGTTAACGAGCCGCCAGGATGGCGTCGATGAGCGTCAGTACGCCCCCGTCGTTGTTGCTCGGAATGCGCCACTTGGCATGCGCGTTCATGTGCTCCTCGGCATTGTCCACGATAAAGCTGTGACCGACGCGCTCCAACATGGGGATGTCGTTGTACGTATCGCCTACGGCGGCAGCATCGGCAATATCGATGCCCAGGTGCTCGCACAGGTGCGCGACGCCGGCGCCCTTGTCGACGCCCAGGTTCATAAAGTCGATCCACTCGCGCCCGGCGTTGGTGACGTAGAGCTTGTCCGAGAACTCGGGGCTATAGGTCTCGCGGAAAGCGGGCTCGGCGTCGTAGCCGGGGAAGAAGACCGAAATCTTGTTGGACTCGAAATCAATGCCCTCAAAGCTGTCTACGTAGTTGATTGTGTTGTAGTAGACGCTGATCTCGTCGTGGTATTGATGGTCGCGGGCAAGCACGTAGAACTCGTCGAAGCAGCACAGGACGGGGACAGCGCGAGGATCCTCCGAGGCACGGTTCAAGACCTGCTGATACAGCTCCACGTCAATATTGCTTTTATAGATATAGCTGCCGCGATAGATCACGCAAGCTCCGTTGTCGGGACAAAAGGCGAGGCGGTTCTTGATGCCCTCGAACATCTCCTCGAGCTTGGGGGCGGGACGTCCGCTGGCGGGGCAGAATACGATGCCGGCGTCGGCGAGCTTGTCCAGGCGCTCATCAAGACCCTGGGGCAGCACACGCTCGTCGGTCAGCAGCGTCTTGTCCATATCGACGGCGAGAATCTTAATGTTGCCGATGTTGGCGTCCGATTCGTAAGTTTGCATAAAAGCGAGCCTTTCGTTTCGAGATTGTTTCAGACGTTATAACCATCAACTCGTAGTCGAGCGTATTTTCGCAGGAACGGAGCGTGTTTGCACCACGCTTCACAAAGTAATGAAAAAACTTTTCAGAAATTTGAATTTGTCGCTTGTGCTGCGGGCACTTTAGCGTAATATAGCGACCATCGAAAACGGAGACGGAAAAACAACCGCTTACCGAGTAAAAGGTACCGTTTACGATATTTGAATTGCGCCCGGCGATACGTGAAAGGAGAGGCAGATGCAGTTCGTAAAGATCATCACCACTGCAGACAATGCCATCCGACGCCAGCGCGCAATTTCCCGACGACGATAACAATCGTCTCTGTCCGCATGGGGCGAATTGCCTCAACAGAGTCATTTTGAGGTCGTTGGGTTTTAGCACGACATTGCTGCATGTTTCTAGGGCATGTATGTGCTGATTTTTGCTATTTAACCTGATATTGCACGGTATATGACCTTGAAATGACTTGCAACTGACCGATGTTCTAACTAGCTACCAAGGGCGAAAGGAAACAGCCATGAGCAAGGAAAAAGTCGTTCTCGCATATTCCGGTGGTCTTGATACATCCGTATGTGTCAAATGGCTCCAGGACGAGAAGAATCTCGATGTCGTTTGCGTCTGCGGCAACGTGGGCCAGGAAGAGACCGGACTGGATGCCAAGAAGCAGAAGGCGCTCGACCTGGGCGTTCTCGATTGCCAGGTGCTCGACCTGCGCGACGAGTTCTCCGATGAGTTCCTGACCAAAGCCATCGCAGCAAACTCCATGTACGAGAACAAGTACCCGCTGCTCTCCGCCCTGTCTCGCCCGCTGCTTGCCAAGAAGCTTGTTGAGGTCGCCCACGAGTTTGGCGCGACCTACGTCGCCCACGGCTGCACTGGCAAGGGTAACGACCAGGTCCGTTTTGAGGCCGCCGTCAAGGCCCTCGACCCCGAGCTCAAGGTTATCGCCCCGGTTCGCGAGTGGGACCTGAAGTGCCGTCCCGACGAGGTCGCCTATGCCCACGCCCACAACGTGCCGGTTCCCGAGGGTGCCAACGACAACCCCTACTCCATCGACGACAACCTGTGGGGTCGTGCCATTGAGTGCGGCCACCTGGAGGATCCCTGGAACGAGCCGCTCGACGACGCCTGGGTTATGACCAAGAACCCCGAGGACACGCCGGACACCCCGACCTACACCGAGATTGAGTTTGAGGCCGGCAAGCCCGTCGCCGTAGACGGCAAGAAGATGAAGCTCTCCGAGATCGTCATCGCCCTCAACAAGATCTCCGGCGACAATGGCTTTGGCCGTCTCGATCTGGTCGAGGATCGCCTGGTGGGCCTTAAGAGCCGCGAGTGCTATGAGGTCCCCGGAGCCCTGACGCTCATCACCGCCCACAAGGCGCTCGAGGACATCTGCGTCGAGGGCGACCTGCTCAAGACCAAGATCAAGCTCGAGCAGGATTGGGCCACCGCCGTGTACAACGGCCAGTGGTACAGCCCGCTCAAAAACGCGCTCGATGCCTTTATGGCCGATACCCAGAAGTTCGTGACCGGCACTGTCCGTCTGAAGTTCTTTAAGGGCAACTGCCATGTCGTCGGCCGCAAGAGCCCCTTCAGCCTCTACGACTACGGTCTGGCTACCTACGACCGCGACACCACGTTTGACGAGAAGGCCAGCGCCGGTTTTATCGAGATCGATACGCTGTCGCTCAAGACGTGGGCAAAGGTCCAGGGCCCCAGCTCTGCTGCCGCCCAGGCCTAGCGCCTCCTTCCCTTGGTATCCGCGCGGCCCATCCGCGTGATACATAACGGGCGCACGGGGTCCCTACCTTTCGTTATGCTTGCTGACACTTCTTAACATCGGTGGCCCCTACGTTCCGCCCGCATATATGATGCCGCGTCTGCGGCTGAGTCCGAGCCCCGCCGGGGTTGTCCGGCTGGGCTCCTTCTATCAATTTGGCGGCTCTGCGCCTATATATATATATGAGGAGTATCCATTATGTTCAATGCTATCGCGCATGCTTTACTTGCCCTCGCGCCCGAGTTCGATGCTGCAAGGGTCGAGGACGTCCCTATGAGCCTGAAGGCCTGGATCGATGGTTCGCAGGGCAACATCCGGAGGGAGACGTTGGGCGCCAAGTGCATGGCGCGTCACTTCTTTGCTAATTAGCTACATGGCTCCGCACACGGTGGGGAATGTGTAAAACTAGCGGTTGAAAAATCGCTTTAGCGATATGGCGCATTGCTTTGGGCGCTTGTTTTGGTATTTGGAGAAAGGGGACGGTTCCATGGCTCTTTGGGGCGGTCGTTTTGAGGCAGGCGTGGCCGAGGTCACGCAGGAGTTTGGCGCGTCGTTGCCGGTCGACAAACATCTCTATAAGCAGGACATCGCCGGATCTAAGGCACATGCCAGGATGCTGGCGGCCCAGGGCATTATCAGCGCCGAGGACGAGCAAGCGATTGCCGAGGGTCTGACCGGAATCGAACAGGATATCGATGCCGGCAACTTCACCTTCGACATCAACGACGAGGACATTCATATGTCCATCGAGAGCGAGCTGACGCGTCGCATCGGTGAGGCTGGCAAGCGCTTGCATACCGGACGTTCGCGCAACGACCAGGTGGCGACCGACACACGTCTGGGCGTCAAGGCGCTGGCCAAGGAGCTCATGGGGGCCAATCTTGAGCTGCGCCATGTGCTGGTGGATGCGGCTAAGAAGTACGACAAGGTGATTCTACCGGGCTACACGCACATGCAGCACGCTCAGCCCGTGCTGCTGTCGCATCATCTGCTGGCGTATTCCTGGATGTTCGCGCGCGACTTTACACGCCTGAAGGCAGCCTTTGATGCCGCCGACAACTGCCCGCTGGGTGCTGCCGCGCTTGCCGGCACGAGCTATCCGCTCGATCGTCAGATGACGGCTGCCGAACTTGGCTTTGCGGGCGTGATTCCCAACTCGCTCGATGCGGTTTCCGACCGTGATTTCCTCCTCGACCTGCATTACGCCGGCTCCGTCATGGCGATGCACCTGTCGCGTCTTTCCGAGGAGATCGTGCTGTGGTCGAGCTCCGAATTTGGCTTTATCACGCTTTCCGACTCCTACTCCACCGGTTCGTCCATCATGCCGCAGAAGAAGAACCCCGACTTTGCCGAGCTTATCCGCGGCAAGAGCGGCCGTGTGTATGGCAACCTGGTGCAGCTGCTCGTGACCATGAAGGGCCTGCCGCTTGCTTATAACAAGGACTTGCAGGAGGACAAGGAGGGCGCGCTCGATACCGCCCATACGCTCATGCAGTGCCTGTCGGTTATGGCCGGCATGATTTCGACTTGGACCGTCAACGAGGATGCCATGGCGCGCGAGTGCGGCGTGGGGCACCTTGCCGCCACCGATGTTGCCGATCACCTGGCCAAGCGTGGCCTGCCGTTCCGCGAGGCACATGCCGTGGTGGGCCATCTGGTCCTGATGTGCGAGAAGCGCGGCTGCAATCTTGAGGACCTGCCGTTTGAGGTGTTCCAGGAGGCAAGCCCGCTCTTTGAGCGCGACATTACCGAGGCGCTCGACATCCCGTCGATTGTCGCCGCGCGCACGACCGAGGGCGGCACCGCCCCTGCCGCCGTTGCCGTGCAGCTTGATCGCGCCGAGGCACAGCTCGTGGCTGACGAGGGTGTGTTTGGGTCACTGACTAAGGTCGTCGAGATGGGCCACGGGGTAAAGTAGGGATTTGGCTGAAGCCGTTTTGGCCATTTATTGATAAATCGTTTTCACTTTACGGGCGCCTGCTGATGTGGGCGCCCGTATTTTGTTGCTATGGGGGAGGGGCTTGTCGAGAACTTCTGTAGGACCTTTGGGCAGGTTGTGAAGGGGTTACGTTCGCGGGCGGCAACCGACCGCCTGCTCTGTTCGATGCGGTTGATGGGCGGTCGGATGGTACTCTAATCGGGCTTCGAAACAGAAGTGACACATATGGAGCGCTTTAATAAATTGCAACGTTTCAATAAACAGCTTTTTGTTTAACTGCAGCTAAAACTCTGTTACGATGCAGTCCAGGCGGGTGCCGGAATGGGACTTGGGCACGCGCGAACCTACTTGAAAGGCTACTTTTATGGCTATCGAGAAGACCTTCATCATGATTAAGCCCGACGCCGTGCGCGACCGCAAGATCGGCGAGATCGTTGCTCGCATTGAGCGCAGCGGCCTTGTCATCGAGCGCATGGAGATGACCACGCTCGAGCGCGCTACCGTCGAGGAGCACTACGCTCATCTGGCCGACAAGCCCTTCTTTGGCGGTCTCTGCGACTTTATGACGAGCGGTCCGGTCGTCAAGATGGTCGTTTCCGGTCTCTCCGCTGTTGCTAAGATGCGCACCCTCATGGGCGCTACCAACCCGCTTGAGGCTGCTCCTGGTACCATCCGCGGCGACTTTGCCGTCGATGTCAACGCCAACGTGATCCACGGCTCCGACTGCCTGGAGAACGCCGAGATTGAGATCAAGCGCTTCTTTGGCTAAACCAGCTTTGACTCCTTAAAGCTGTTAGCGTGTGGCTTTGGCGCCGCGGAACTCCATCCGCGGCGCCCTTTTATTCCAGAATCTATGCAGGGGCCCGCTCGGACATGTGTTCCGAGCGGGCCCCTGCTGTTAGCTTGTGGCACTGAATAGTTTAGGCTTCGTCGACGATCTTAAGGGCGCGCGTGTGATCGATCTCGTTGAGGAGGTTAACGCGACGCTCGTGACGACCACCCTCAAACTCGGCGTCGAGCCACTCGTCGACGATCATCTTGGCGAGCTCGGAGCCCACGACGCGGGCGCCAAAAGCGAGCACGTTGGTATTGTTGTGCATGCGGGAGAGCTTGGCGCTGAAGGGCTCGGAGCACACGACGGCGCGTACGCCCTCGACCTTGTTGGCAGCCAGGCTGATACCGACGCCGGTGCCACAGATCAGGATGCCTAGATCGACGTCGCCGTTGGCAACGGCCTTGCCCACCTTGTAGCCGGCGATGGGGTAGTCAAAGCTCTCGGAGGTGTCGGTGCCAAAGTTCACGACCTCGCAGCCGCGCTCCTTCAGGTGCTCGGAGATGATGTTCTTGAGCTCGACGGCGGCATGGTCGTTGCCGATACCAATCTTCATGAGTGGTTCCTCTCTGGTCCGTGCGGCGGAATTGCTAAAGGTTTTACCGCGTTCGACTGCATGATAGCGCGACTTTTGTGTAAACGCTCGGGCGTTTTTTGGTCAAACGCTTTAGCATGCAACAAGACTTACTTCTCATGAATTAATGCCGTCAGTTTGCGCTTGAACGCCGTCCGCCGGAACTTGGGTTGCGGTTTTTGATGCATTGTTATCAAATAAAGGAGCTAACCATTCTTGAGAGCCCAGTCCGTTATGTAAGCAGGAGATACCTATGCCTACCGATTCCATTCGCGATGCCGCTTTTTGCGATGTCTTGAACCGCGAGCTTGTCTGCGCGCTCGGCTGCACCGAGCCCATTGCCGTTGCCTATGCAGCGGCGCTGGCGAGCCAGACGCTTGGCTGCGAGCCCGAGCATATGGACGTTGCCTGTTCGGGCAATATCATCAAGAACGTCAAGAGCGTGACCGTGCCCAACTCGGGCGGCATGCACGGTATTGAGGCAGCGGCCGTGCTGGGTGCCGTGGGCGGAGACGCCAAGAGCGCGCTCGAGGTGCTTGAGAGCGTTAACGACGAAGACCGTGCGCGCGTGGCCGAGCTCCTCGCTGACGCCGGCTACTGCGATGTGTCGCTTGTCGAGGGTGTGCCCAACCTCTACATCAAGGTGACTGCCACGGCCGGGGGCCATACCGCGGTCGTCGAGATTACCGACCACCACACTAATGTTACGTGCCATACGCTCGACGGTATTCCGGTATGCGGCAAGTCGGCGGGGGAGTGTGCCGCCTGCGCCGAGCGCGTCGTGGCCGAGCGTGCGGCAGATAGCGCTGACACGCCCATGTCGATTGAGTCCATCATCGACTTTATCGAGGACGGTGACATTGAGGACGCCCGCGTTGCCGTTGAGCGTCAGATCGAACTGAACGGTGCGATTAGCGCCGAGGGCCTGGCGCACGCTTGGGGTGCCGAGGTGGGCCGCACACTGCTGGGCGCACGTGCCGATGACGTCGCCTGCCGTGCCCGTGCCCGTGCAGCCGCCGGGTCCGATGCCCGCATGAACGGCTGCGCGCTGCCGGTCGCCATTGTGTGCGGCTCGGGCAATCAGGGCATTACTTGCGCGCTGCCTGTTATGGAGTATGCCGAGTACCTGCGCTGCGACCATGAACGCCTGGTTCGCGCCGTGATGCTGTCCGATCTGATCGCCGTGCATATCAAGAGCTATATTGGTGCGCTCTCGGCGTTTTGTGGCGCTATTTGCGCTGCGTGCGGTGCCGGCGCCGCGATTACCTGGCTGTGCGGTGGCACGCACGAGCAGATCGGCGCGACAGTCTCGAACACGCTTGGCAACGTTGGCGGCATCGTGTGCGACGGCGCCAAGGCGAGCTGTGCCGCCAAGATCTCGGCTGCCGTCGATGCGGCGATTCTGGGCCATGATATGGCCATGCAGGGTCGCGGCTTCCGCGCCGGCGAGGGCCTGATCCAAGATACCGTTGAGCAGACAATCGCCAGCATGGGCTACGTAGGCCGCGTGGGCATGAAGGACACCGACGTCGAGATCCTCAACATCATGATCGGCAAAACCCAAGTCTGTTAGTTACGCGGTTTTACCAAACCGCGTAACAAGTCGACGCTGCAAACGCCCCTAAGCGGCAATCTGCCTTTCAATCGTCGGGCATGGCCAGAAGGCCTATGCCCTCCTCTTTCAAGGCACATTGCTCGCTTGGGGGCGTTTTCGCTGACTTATGCTCAACCTGCGGCGTTGTTTAATTTGGAGCGAGCGAGGGGTTCTACGACAGTTCGTTGGCTATTTGGTGTTCGTAGAAGGCTTCTACTACGGCGTTAAAGTCGCGGGCGAAGTCTTCCATGGTTCCGCGCCAGGTGGCTCGGCTGGGCTTGCCTTGGCCCACAAAGGCGGTTTGGATGCCGCAATCGGGGGACGGGAAGTCGCGCTTGGGATCGTTGCCCACCATAAGGACCTCGTGTGGCTCGAGCCCCATCACCTGAAGCTGCTCTAGATAGTAGGTGGCATCGGGCTTGCAGCGGGTGGTGTTTCCCATGTGCGTGACGAGCTCAAAGGGGGCGTCGGCCAGGTCGCCCCAGCCCATGCGGCACTCGATGGCCCCCTGGGGAAAGCTGGGGTTGGTAAAGAGCGCGCAACGCAGTCCAGCGTCCTGTACGGCCTGGAGCGCGGCGTGCGCGCCCGGCATAGCGTGAGCGTTAATGACATCGTCGTTCTTGTACGGAAGAACTTCGCGGTCATAGTAGGTAAACGCCTCGTAGATGAGGGGATCGGAGAGGCAGATCCCGCATCGGCGCTCGACCTCTTCTTGGTAAAACTCAAGATTGGTGCGGTTGTCCGTGCCGCTGCGGCGATTGGCGTTGAGGTCGACCAGGATGGTGCCGAGACGTGCCATCGTGCCACCGCGGCTGCGGCGCCCGATATCCGCGAGCATCGAAGAGACATCCTTAAAATAGCGAAGGATGAACGCGTTGAGGTTGATGCTGAGAAGCGTTTCGTCCATATCGAAAACGACTGCTTTGAGCACGCGGGCACCTTTCTCGAAAAATCGATCTAGAATCGTTGGCTCCGGATACTTTACCCCAAAGCCGAATGCCTGGCTGGTTATCGTCAAGTTGCGGAGACGTGTGTTCATAAGATTACGAAAAAGTCTCCACACGAGTAAAAAATCGCAGTTCACGCTTGAAATCGAACTCATTTCCCCGTAACCTATACGAACGTGATTGCATAAGCGTCACATTAGTATCTGTCGGCTCCCGAGTGTTCCTAAACGTTGTGTGCTTGTCGCACCCTTCTGTAGGTCCTAGCAATCGGGGCCCCGTAGTTCGAAAGGGGTCCACCTTTGAGTGAGATTCAGAACTCGTCCATTTTCTCTCTTGACGATGTCAACGAGGAGGAGATGAACAACCTCATCGACGGTACGATTACCGACTTTGATGAGGGCGATCTCGTTAACGGCACTGTCGTTAAGATCGAGCATGACGAGGTGCTCGTTGACATCGGATTCAAGTCCGAGGGCGTTATCCCGGTCCGCGAGCTGTCCATCCGCAAGGACGCTAACCCTGCAGACATCGTTGCACTCGGTGATCCCATCGAGGCTCTGGTTCTCCAGAAGGAGGACAAGGACGGTCGTCTGGTCCTGTCCAAGAAGCGTGCCGAGTACGAGCGTGCTTGGAACCGCATCGAGGAGAAGTTCAACTCCGGCGAGAACGTCGAGGGCGAGGTTATCGAGGTTGTCAAGGGCGGCCTGATCCTCGACATCGGCCTGCGTGGCTTCCTGCCCGCTTCCCTCGTCGACCTCCGTCGCGTCAAGGACCTCACCTCTTACATGGGCACCCGCATCGAGGCTCGCGTCATCGAGATGGACCGCAACCGCAACAACGTCGTCCTCTCCCGTCGCGTCGTGCTCGAGGAGTCCCGTAAGGCCGAGCGCTCCGAGATCCTGTCCAAGCTCAAGTCTGGCATGCGTCTCCAGGGCACCGTTTCCTCCATCGTCGACTTCGGCGCCTTCGTCGACCTCGGCGGTATCGACGGCCTCATCCACATCTCCGAGCTCTCCTGGAACCACGTCAACCATCCTTCCGAGGTTGTCAAGGTCGGCCAGGAGGTCGAGGTCGAGGTTCTCGACGTCGATCTCAACCGCGAGCGCATCTCCCTGGGTCTCAAGCAGACCACCGAGGATCCGTGGCGCGCACTGGTCAAGAAGTACCCCGTCGGCGCTATTGTCGAGGGCACTGTGACCAAGCTTGTCCCGTTCGGCGCTTTCGTCGACCTGGGCGAGGGCATCGAGGGCCTGGTGCACATCTCCGAGATGGCCAACAAGCACGTCGATCAGCCTTCTCAGGTCACCCACGTGGGCGACAAGGTCCAGGTCAAGGTCATGGAGATCGACCTCGACCGTCGTCGTATCTCCCTGTCCATGAAGTCCGCTGCTGAGACTCTGGGCGTCGAGATCGAGGTCACCCCGCTGCCTTCCGAGAAGAAGGACGAGGAGACCGACGCCGAGTAAATCGGTTTGACGATCACTTGTTTTAAGGGACCCGTCCGCAATGGACGGGTTCCTTTTTGCATTTGCTGCTGAGGTGCGCGATGTCGTCCGTGCACGATGCTGCCCGTGCTGTTCACAGACTATTTGGTTGTCGGTGCATGAAAAAAATGCCGACATCCCGCCTCGGGGAGGAGGCGGGAACGCACCGAGTAGACGGAGGGGTACGGAGCGCGGTCGTGTCTCGACTGACGACGTTGCCCATCGACGGGACTATTGTAGCGCATGGGTGGTTCTTGGTTTATCGTGCGAGCGCTTGCGTTGTGCCATTGTGTGTGCTGGCGGTGTGCTACACTCTTGCACTGCTGAGTGGGCCAGACGGTCGCGCGATGTGCTGCTTGCAGCACGCGTGAGGAAAGTCCGGGCTCCAGAGGGCGGGATGCCGGCTAACGGCCGGGCGGAGTGATCCGACGGAAAGCGCCGCAGAAAAGAAGACTCCCACCTGCGCCGCAAGGCGTAAAGGGAAAAGCTGAAACGGTGGTGTAAGAGACCACCAGCGTCGTGGCAACACGGCGGCTTGGCAAGCCCCATCCGGAGCAAGCGCGAATAGGAACGCTATGGGCCGGCCCGGTCCGCGTTCGGGTAGCGTGCGTGGAGCTGCGCGGTAACGTGCAGACAAGATAAATGACCGTTCACGACAGAACCCGGCTTACAGGCCCACTCAGCACTTTGTTGACGCTGCGAACCCGTCAGCGCGGCAATCTGCCTTTCAAGCCTTCGGGCATGACCATAAGGTCAATGCCCTCGTCTTTCAAGGCACCTTGCTCGCGCTGACGGGTTCTCGCTTTCGTTGACGGAATCATAGGTGGCTTCGTTCTTGACGTCTCGCTGTCTTTGCCTGGTCATTGGCGTTGCCGTTCTATTTACTGGGGTTATCGGTACGGCCTTTGCCGTATTATTGAGGCTGTTTGTTGCTTTGCTTGTTGTTGAGGGGCTTTGTTGGACAGCTATTTTACTCTGCAATCGAATATTGAGGCTTCGGGTGAGTTTGTGCACCGCAAGAGTCGGTTTATTGCCCAGCTGGTCCATATTGAGTCTGAGGATGAGGCGAATGCCTTTATCGAGATGGTCCGCAAGCGTCATTACGACGCTCGACACAATGTTCCCGCGTGGATTTTGGTCGATGGACGTGAGCGCCAGAGCGATGATGGTGAGCCGAGCCGTACGAGCGGCATGCCGACGCTCGAGGTGCTTCGCGGCGCAGGGCTCAAGGATGTTTGCTGCGTAGTGACGCGCTATTATGGTGGTACGTTGTTGGGGCCGGGCGGCTTGGTTCGCGCCTATACTGCGGCGACGCAGGCGGCGGTGGCTGCGGCTCAGGAAGCCGGGCAGATCGTTGAGATGACGAGCGTCGTGCCGGTTGATGTGCGTGTGGCCTATCCGCAATACGAGCAGGTGCTTCGCTTGGCGCAGGATTCGGGTGCCAAGGTTGCGGATACCGATTACGCGGATGCCGTGACGATTCACTTGGTGTTTAAAGCGGGGGAGCAGGAGCCGTTTTGCGCTAAGATGCGCGAGCTTATGGCGGGGCGCGAGGAGATTGAGGTCGGCACTCCCGAATTTGCCGAGTTCTAACGGCGACGGCCGGCGTGCTTTTGGATGAATCCCAAGCGCGCCGGCCGTCGTTTTATGTTGCCGCCGTTTACTCGGCGAGCTGCTTTAGCACATCGCAGGCGATGTCGACGGCGTCGTCGATGCAGCCGGGGCAGCTGCGGAGCGGACCCTGGCCCGAGCCGATGCCCTTGAGCGTGCCGCAGACGGTCGTGGTGTTCTTCTCGCCAAAGCGCTTGGCAATCTCGCGCGACAGTTTGTAGGTCTGGCCCTTGGTCTTGGGGTTTTCCATACCGTCGCTCATCACAAAGCCCATGATGGCCACGGCGCCCGAGATGGCGCCGCAGGTCTCGGTCATGCCGCCCATGCCGGCGCCAAAGCCCTCGGTGAGGGTAAAGGCGATCTGGGGGTCGAGCCCCACGGCGGGCGCGAGCGTGCAAGCGACAGACTGGGCGCAGTTAAAGCCGCGGGCGTGGTACTCGGCAGCCTGAGCCTGGCAGGCGGCAGTGTTGAGCTGGGTGGTATCGATCTGCTTCATCGGTGTCTCCTTGATTGCGGTGTACCCGCCTATGGTACCCTTGCCGGCGCATTCGCTTATCGAGACCGCAGTGCATATCTCATTGTTTTTCGCCATCGAACACTTTCTTAAGATTTGGGACAAATAAACCTGATTAATTTGTCCTATAGATTAATTTGTCCTATAACCTATCGGCGGGATGGGTTGAGAGGGGTGCGGGGTAGCGGTATCGTGAACCGAGTGAAAACAAAACCCAAGTAAGGGAGTTGGATATGAGCGAGCAGACTATCGGCACTACATGTGTTCAGGGCGGCTATCACCCGGGAGATGCGGAGCCGCGCCAGGTGCCCATCTACCAGTCCACCACGTGGAAATACGACACGTCCGAGCACATGGGCAAGCTGTTTGACCTGGAGGAGTCGGGCTACTTCTACAGCCGTCTGCAGAATCCCACGTGCGATCTGGTTGCCGCCAAGATCTGCGAGATGGAGGGCGGCACCGCTGCGATGCTCACGAGTTCGGGCATGGCCGCGAACTTCCTCGCGATCTTTAACGTGGCCGGTGCCGGTGATCACGTGGTCGCGAGCTCTGCTATCTACGGCGGTACGTATAACCTGCTCGCCCACACCATGGGCCGCATGGGCGTGACTTGCACGTTTGTCGCCCCCGACTGCATCGATGAGGAGCTGGAGGCAGCCTTTGAGCCCAATACCAAGCTCGTCTTTGGCGAGACGATTGCCAACCCTGCCCTTGCCGTGCTCGATATTGAGCGCTTTGCCAAGGCCGCGCATGACCACGGCGTGCCGCTGATGGTCGACAACACCTTCCCGACGCCCGTGATGTGCCGTCCCTTTGAGTGGGGCGCCGACATCGTTACGCACTCCACCACCAAATACATGGATGGACATGCTGCCTACCTGGGCGGCGTGATCGTCGACCACGGCCAGTTTGACTGGATGGCCCATGCAGACAAGTTCCCGGGTCTCACCACGCCCGACGAGAGCTATCACGGCGTGACCTATGCCGAGAAGTTCGGTCGCGAGGGTGCCTTCATTACCAAGGCAACCGCTCAGCTCATGCGCGACCTTGGCCCCATGCAGAATCCGCAAGCGGCGTTTTTCCTGAATAGCTCGCTCGAGAGCCTGCATGTGCGTATGCCGCGTCATTGTGAGAACGGCCTGGCCGTTGCTAAGTTCCTGCAGAGTCATCCCAAGGTGCGCTTTGTGAGCTATCCGGGCCTGGAGGGCGATAAGTACTATGGCCTGGCTCAGAAGTACATGCCCAACGGTACCTGCGGCGTCGTGAGCTTTGGCTTTAACGGTGGTCGCGCGGCGGCCGAGACCTTTATGAAGAGCCTCAAGCTCGCCCAGATCGCCACGCACGTTGCCGACGCCCGCACTTGCTGCCTGCATCCTGCTAACGCTACGCATCGCCAGATGAACGACGAGGAACTCATCGCCTGCGGTATCTCCGCCGACATGGTGCGCCTGTCGTGCGGCCTCGAGGACACGGCCGATCTGATTGCCGACCTTGAGCAGGCGCTCGAGCAGTGCTAGGCTAGCGTTCGCATAAGGCGCCGATGCTGGCAGAAAGCTTCGGCGACCTTTAGTTCCGATTCCGTAGGCGGGACCCCAATCGCGACTGTTTACAGGCGATTGGGGCCCCGTTTTTGCGTTGGGCCACTCGAAAGGATGGATATGGAGAAAACCGCAGAGCAGCTGCGCCGCGAGCACATTGCCCTAGAGGGCGACACCCATGGCAAGAACAAGTGGGCGATTCTGTTTACCGTGCTCATCATGACGTTTATGGTGTGTCTGGATTCGACCGTCGTGACCGTGGCGCTGCCCGTGATGCAAAAGGAGCTGGGCGTGGGCCTCGATCGCATTCAGCTGGTAAGCTCGGTGTATCTGCTTGCGACTTGCGTGGCTATGTTGCCGTTTGGCCGTCTGGGCGACGTGCGCGGCAAGGTGAATGTGTTTCAGTTGGGCGTCATCGTCTTTTCGGTCGGTTCGCTGCTGTGCGGCCTTTCGGCCTCGCTCGAGGTTCTTATCCTGGCGCGCATTGTTCAGGGCGTCGGTTGCGCGGCGGCCATGGCTAACAACATGGGTATCATCACCGAGTCGTTTCCGGCGCGCGAACGAGGCCGTGCCATGGGTATTCTCGCGACCTTCGTGGCCCTCGGCATGATGTGCGGCCCCGTGCTCGGCGGCATGCTGGTGGCAAGCTTTCCCTGGGAGAGCATCTTCCTCATCAACCTGCCCATCGGCGTAATCTCGTTTATCGTGGGGCTCTACACGCTGCCGCACGTTAAGCCAGAGGCCGGCGAACGCCCCATGTCCCTGATCGAGGCTGCTCGTCGCTGCTTTGCAAATTCGGCCTTCACCATCAACCTTGCCTGCATGCTCATCGTGTTTGTTGGCATTGGCGCATCCGAGTTTATCCTGCCGTTCTATTTTCAGGACGCCCACGGCTTTGGTTCCGACATTTCCGGATTGCTCTTTTTGGCGCTGCCAATGGTGAATGCCTTTATCGGCCCGCTTTCGGGTACGGTTTCGGACCGTGTTGGCTGCGAGGGCCCCACGGCAGTCGGCCTGGGCGTGTACGTATGCGGTCTTTTTGCGGTAAGCACACTCGACGAGCATTCTTCCATCCCTGTGATCGTGTGCTGTGTCGCGTTTATGTCGTGTGGTACTTCGATTTTCCAGAGCCCCAACAACTCGCTGTATATGGGCTCGGCTCCGCGCGAAGCGCTCGGCTTTGCGGGCAGCCTGGGCAGCCTGGCGCGCTACGCCGGCATGGCACTCGGCATTACGGCGGCGTCGCATATCCTGTATGGGCAGATGAGCGTGGCGATGGGCGAGGCCGTGACCAGTTTTGTTGCAGGCCGTCCGGATGTATTCCTATTCGGCTTTCGCTCGGTGTTTTACGTACTTATGGCTGTGGCCGCTGTGGGCTTTGCGCTTGCTATGGTGCGTTTGGTGAAGATGCGCGCCCGCCATTAGCGTGTTGGGAGGCTGTCTGCCACGATTCGCGCCGTCCCAAAAAGACTGGTTTGTGGTGCGATGCGGCTTGTGGGGCGGGCGGGGGTCGGTCCGTGGTAGACTATCGAACAACGTTTATTAATCGCGCGGTATCGTTGCCGTGAGAAGGGGTTGCGCCATGCAGGAGCTTGAGGATCGTATTCGCCATGACGGCATCGTAAAGGCCGGTAACGTCCTTAAGGTTGATGCCTTCCTCAACCACCAATGCGACGTTGAGCTGTTCGACCACATGGGCGCCGAGTGGGCCCGTCTGTTCGAGGATGTCGAGATCAACAAGATCCTGACGATCGAGGCTTCGGGCATTGGCATGGCTTGTATCGCGGCTCAGCATTTTGGCGGCGTGCCGGTGGTCTTTGCCAAGAAGGCGCAGTCCATCAACCTCGACGGCGAGCAGTATGCCACGACCATCTACTCCTTTACCAAGCAGAAGGAGTACCCGGTCATCGTCGGCAAGCGCTTCCTGTCCGAGGGTGACAAGGTTCTGATTATCGACGACTTTTTGGCCAACGGCTGCGCGCTCGAGGGTCTTATCAAGATCTGCGAGGCTGCGGGTGCCGAGGTATCCGGTATTGGCATCGCCGTTGAGAAGGGCTTCCAGGGCGGTGGCGATAAGCTCCGCGAGCGCGGCTTCCGTGTTGAGAGCCTGGCCCGTATCGCCGATATGGACTGCGATACCGGCGAGATCACCTTCGCCTAAGTGCGTAACACAAGCGATTGGTATGCGATGTGACAAAGGGACTTTCCCTTTGTCACATTTTTTGTATGAGGGGAGGTGTTGATATGGATGAGAACAAGATGGGATGGCGTGAGTATGCGCACTATGCCGAGATGTCGGTCGAGGAGTTGGCGCGCGATTGCGAGGTGCAGGTGTTTCGCGCGACGGGCCCGGGTGGGCAGGGCGTGAACACGACGGACTCGGCGGTGCGCATGAAGCATATCCCTTCGGGGATTACCGTGACGGCGCGTGAGAGCCGCAGCCAGTTCCAAAACCGTAGCAGCTGCCTGCGTAAGCTGCGCGCTGAGCTTGAGTGTCGCGGGCGTCCACCGCGCCGACGCGTAAAGACCAAGGTGCCTCAGCGCTCTCGCCAGCACAGGCTCAATGACAAGCACTTCAACGCCATTAAAAAGGCCAACCGTCGCAAACCGGGCAGCGACGAATGATCTCTTCATAAGTTGCGGTGAAATAGGGACTGTTTTGCGGCTTTAACTGCATAAACAGTCCCTATTTCACCGCAACTTAGGTGGGGTTAGCGGGTGGGGCGCCAGACCTGGAGGGCGCCGCCGAGGACGTCGACCTCGATGCGCGAGGCGACAACGGGCTCGCCGTCGGCTTGGATGGGGTAGTCGGGCTCCTCAAAGGTGAGCTCGGCATGGCGGCAGCGGCGCATGCGTACCGGCGGCAGCTTGGTGTGGTGTCCGTCCTTGGCCGAAAGGAACATGGGTAGGGCGACCGCACGGGGGACGGGGCCGCAGGCGTAGCAGACGTCGAGTACGCCGTCGCAGGGGTCGGCATCAGGGCAGATGCGATAGCCCGAGCCATACGTGGGGCCCAGCTGAATCGCCATGATGATCGCCTTCACGCGCTCGGCGGGCGCGCCGTCAAAGCTTGCTGTCATGGGGTAGTTGCGATAGCGCAGGCCAAACTGCTCAAGTCCCGAGAGGGTGTAGAGAGGAGCACCCGTCAAGCCGGTCTTTTTGCGCAGCTCGGTGGTGCCAAGGCCGATGGCGGCATCGATGCCGACCGAAAGCGTCTGGTCGTAGTACTCAACGGTAGCCTCGCCGCTGCCGCTCGCAGGGCTCCACGAGCGAATGCGCCCGATGTCCTGACGCTGCAGCTCGCAGGTGAGCAGCGCGCTGAAGTCTTTGCCGGAGAAATCTTCGATGTCGAGCGTCTGGGCAAAATCGTTGCCGGAGCCCACGGGTAGGATGGCAAGAGCGGGGCGGGCATCCTCCTTTTGCGTCATAAGCCCGTTGACGACCTCGTGAATCACGCCGTCGCCGCCGAGTGCGATAACGGTGCGGTAGCCCGTTGCCTGGGCGGCCAGCTCCTTGGCGTGTCCCATACGCTCGGTCAGCACCAGGTCAAACTGGGATGCACGTGCAGTCATGTCCAAAAAGCGTTGCAGACGCTCGGCAACTTCGCGTGCCGCACCCGACTGGGCGGCTGGGTTGGCGATGATGAGCGTGCGACCAAAATCAGTTGCGTGCATGGGGCGACTCCCGGCGTGTGACATGACAGTGCGGTCGCGCTCAGGTCGAATTGCCCCGATTGTGGCCACACTGCGATTACTGCGTCTACTCTATCAGGTCGTTGTGGCGCTCGATAGCATCCGCTACCGTACCGCCCTCGTCCACAATAAGCGAACGGCGTTTAGGCGAGACAATGCGCTGCGCGGGATATACACCGCGGTGGCCGCCGGCGAGATAGCTGATAAAGGCCACGATGACAAAGAACCCGGCGGCCGTGCCGTGGAACAGGTCGATGGCCATCATGCAGGTGGTGATGGGCACGTTGAGGCCGGCGCAGAACACGCCGAGCATGCCGAGAGCCGCCAGAAAACTGGGGTCAAGCCCGGTAAGGCAACCGATCCAGCCACCGAGTGCCGCACCGATGCCAAACAGGGGCGTGACCTCGCCGCCTTGGAAGCCCGCGCCCAGGGTGAGCGCCGTCACGACGAGCTTGATGGCTGCGTCGGCAAGGGTCGTGTTACCGGCGAACCCGGCGCCCGAGAGCCAGGTGGAGAGGCCGGCATAGTCCCAGGCATCGAGGAGGGCATAGGCGGCCAAAACCACGAGTGCGCCTATGAGTGCGCGGACGAGGTAATTGGCGATAAAGCGACCGTACAGGCTTTTGACGGTTCGAACCGACCAGGCAAAGAGGCGTGCCGTCAGGCCGAAGATAATGGCGCTGATAACAACGATGACAACCGTCCGTGGTGTCATGTTGGGAACGCTGGCGATGACATTCGCTTCGTACTCGGTACCCAGGGCGAGTGATGTAAAGTAGCCGGTAAACGAGGCGACCAGGCAGTAGATGCCCGCGGTGTAGTCGATCTTGCCGATAAAGCATATCTCCATGCCAAAGAAAGCTCCGGCAAGGGGCGAGCCAAATACGGCGCCAAAGGCCGACGAGATGCCGGCGAGCATGAGGTCGTGGTGGTCATGCTTTTTGAGGTGGGCGAGGTTCGAGATGTTGCTGGCGATGGTGCCGCCAATCTGCACCGCGGCTCCCTCGCGACCGGCCGATCCGCCGGTGAGGTGCGTGAGCGTGGAGCAGACGAAGGTGAGGACGGCCATGCGCATATGGATGAGGCGGGTGCCCAGAGCGGAGTCGATGACCAGGTTGTTACCTCGTTTGGCGGCAAGCCCGTGGTTTTTGTACACCCATGCGGTGGCAACGCCCACAACGGGAAGCAAGGCGTGGACCCATGCATGGTGCTCGCGATAGTCGGTCGCGATATTCAGCGAGGCCAAAAACGCCCAAGCGGCAACGCCCATGGCAAGCGAGACAATGACGACGAGCGCGAGCAACTTGGCGCTCGCGAGTAGGTTGCGGGCGTTGCGGCGCGTGTCGGCAGCCAAGAGATGCTCGGAGCGGGTGAGCTGATGCCTGCCGGCCATGATGACGTCGTTAAGGGAGAAGAAGCCGCCGTCGTCGAGCGGTTGGGAATGATCCCGCGCCTCGTTAGCGCTTTCGGGTTTGTCGTTATGAGCCATACGTTCCTCTTTTAGGTTGCAACGCAAGCATTATAGAACGCGGCAAACGCGATGAACCGGTGGGTTGGTTTCCATTCCGTTTCGCGGCTTGCGGCCGACAGATGTATTTGCGTGTACAGGCCAAGTCGCGGTCGCGCATCGGGGGATTATACTGAGACAAGCATAAAGAATCGGCGCCCCTGTTGTGCGCCGTGGCATTAAGAGGTGCATATGGCAGAGAAACTCATTCCGCTGGAGGACGCGCAGTCGATTGTTCTGTCGCATGTTGCTCCGACCGATCTCGTCGAGATTCCCGTGTGGCAGGCCGCCGGTCTTCCCTTGGCAGAGGACGCGGTGGCCGATATCGACATCTCGCCGTTTGCTAACAGCGCTATGGACGGATATGCCGTGCGCTCGGCGGATTTGGCGCAGGCATCTGGCGAGGCGCCGGTGACGCTCGACGTTATCGGACACGAGGCCGCGGGCCATGTGTTTGAGGGCACAATTGGCGCGGGCGAGACGGTCCGCATCATGACGGGCGCGCCGGTACCCGAAGGTGCCGATGCCGTGGTGAAATACGAGATCGTTGAGGTGCTTGACGGCGACGGCAACGAGGGCTCACACGTGAGCTTCTCGACGCCGGCCAAGGTGGGGGAGAACGTTCGCTCTGCCGCCGAGGAGGCCCATGCCGGCGACGTTGTGATGCACGCCGGCGAGGTCGTGGCTCCGGCGGGCGCGGGTCTGCTGGCAAGCGCCGGATACGCGAGCGTGAAGGTGCACGCTGCCCCGCGTGTGGGTATCATCTCGCTGGGCACAGAACTGGTCGCGCCGAACGAGCTGCCGGCGCGCGGGCAGATTCGCGACTCCAACTCGTCGGCGTTGATGGCCGAGGCACTCGATGCCGGCGCCGAGCCCGTGTTCTACGGCATTGCGCCCGATGATGAGCAGGCGATTGCCGAGCTGGTGCATCGTGCCGTGCAGGAGTGCGATTTTGTCATTACGAGCGGTGGCGCCTCGGCAGGCGACTACGACTACGTGACGGCGCTCGTCCGGCGCGAGGGCGAGGTGCTGTTTGACCGCATCTCGATGCGTCCGGGCAAGGCCATCACGTTTGGCTTGCTCGGGGGTAAGCCCTACCTGGGGCTTTCAGGCAATCCGGCCGCGGCGTATGTGGGCTTTGAGATGCTCGCCCGCCCGGCGATTCGCAAGATGCGCGGCTTTGCCGAGGGTGCACGTCCCGTGCAGCAGGCGATGCTCACGCACGGCGTGAAAAAGCGACAGCATCGCCGCTTCTTCGATCGCGCCACGGTTTTGCGTGACCCCGAGACCGGTGGGCTGTTGGTGACCGAGGCCAAGACGCAGAATTCGGCGCTGCTCGGCACGATGCAGCGGGCCAACTGCCTGCTGCGTATTGACGAAGGTCCGTGCGAGCTTGCGGCGGGCGACGTCGTGGACGTTGTTCGCGTCGACCTGCCCGAGGGCGCCGTGTTGTAGGAGGAATGCTATGGAGCTGAAGATATCGATCGTGACGTGCTCGGATACGCGCGATTTAGCCCAGGACGAGGCTGGAGCCGCACTCGAGGAACTTATCGAGGCGCAGGGCTGGACGGTCGTCTCACATGTGGTCGTGCGCGACGACGTCAGCGAGATCGGTGATGCTATCGTGGAAGCCGCCGATGAGTGCCACGCCAATGTCGTGCTCACCTGCGGCGGCACGGGGCTTTCGATGCGCGATGTGACGCCCGAGGCGACGCGTGCCGTCTGCGATCGCGACGTGCCGGGTATTGCCGAGGCGATCCGTGCGTACTCGATGACCAAGACGCGCCGCGCCATGCTCTCGCGCGCTATTTGCATGCAACGAGGTCATACACTTGTCGTAAACTTTCCCGGTTCTACGAAGGCCGCCCGCGAAAGCTGGGAGGCCATAGCGGACCAGCTGGAGCATGCGGCTCAGATGACAGCGGGCGGCGGACATACCAACTAAGCGATTTACCTGCGGCGGAGCGACCTGAACGGCTGCTCCGCCTTTTATTTGCGCCCAAGGGGACGGCATTCTGTAGGCATGCCTGAAACTATATTCTCAGAAGAGAATAATTTCTCATAATCATTATTCGCACCTAAGTATAATTTAATTACAGAATAAAGCCCGCGGTGGGGTACCCGGGCACAAGGTCCGAAAGGGTTGAACATGTTCGATATGGTTTCTCGCCGCGGATTCGTCTCGCTCTCTACTGTCGCCGCTGCCGGCCTTGGCCTTGCCGGCTGCTCTGGCAACAAGACGTCTGAGCCGACTGGCTCCGATGCCGGTTCTGCTAAGGCATCTTCCAAGAAAGCTGTCGAGCTGCAGGTCTTTGCCGCCAACTCGCTCGAGAAGGCTCTGCCCGAGGTTCAGGAGCTTTACACCGAGCAGGCCGGTACCAGGTTTGCCGACACGCAGTTCAAGGCGTCTGGCGACCTCGTTGAGCAGATGCGCGCCGGTGCCACGGTCGACGTGCTCATCACCGCTTCCAAGGGCACCATGGATGACGCTGAGACCGCCGAGCTCGTCGACACCGACACCCGTGAGGATATGTTCGTCAACGATCTTGTGATCATTCGCGCCGAGGGCTCCGACACCAAGGTCGAGGCCATCGCCGACGTCTCGAACCTGGACGGCAAGATCGCCATCGGCGACGCCAAGACCGTTCCTGCCGGCACGTACGCCAACCAGGCGCTGGCTTCCGTGGGCCTCTACACCGGTACCGAGGGTGATGACGGCGAGTATGCTCCCGAGATTGCCGACAAGGTCGCACTGGCCGACAAAGTTGGTACTGCCGCCGCCTATGTGTCCACAGGCGACTGCGTGGCTGGTTTTGTCTACAGCTCCGATATCTTCCGCTATGACGGCATCGAGGAAGCCTTCGTGTGCCCCGAGGACTCGCACAAGCCCATCGTGTATCCCGGTGCTGTCGCCGATAGCTCCGAGCACGCCGACGAGGCCAAGGCGTTTATCGACTTTTGCCTGTCCAACAAGAAGGCTCAGAAGATTTGGGCTAAGTACGGCTTTGAGCTTTCCGAGTAGTGCGGCTTGGCGCGATAATTCCATCGCTTTGTGTTTCACTCCGTCCTTGTATTCGCTTGGAGCTTTTCGTGCTTAATAGATTCCGCATGCTTGTCGCCTGTGCTTTGACCTTCGCGCTTTGCTGGGTGCCGGGATTTGCGTTTGCTGGGGTCGCTGAGGACGGGGCCCAGGTTGCTGCGACCGCTCATGGGCTTTCCTATGGGATCGAGGGTTTTGAGCGGCTGGCCAAGGGGACCGCTCGTGCCATGGAGGGCCAGCCTGAGGGCTACCGGTTTCCCGTTGACGAGGACGTGGACCTTGTAGTGGTGCCTGCTGCCGATCGCGTTGTGGTGTGGATATCGCCCAAGGCGGTCGAGAAGTATGGATTGGATCCGCAGGACAACGAGTGCGTATCGGGTCTCAAGGCCCTCGTCTGTGAGCTCGACAGCGCAAACTGCATGGGAGGTGCACAGCTGGGGGACGTGGATCTTCCTTGGTATGTCACGGCGGAAACAACGTTTGATGCCGGCGGGTATACCTATGGCTTTGACGAGCGCGGTGCGGATGGGGACCGCTATGTAGTGATTGCATCGGCCTCGGGTGATGCCAAGGGCGGCGCGCGTTGGCTTGATAGCGCTCAAATGGTAGAAGCATCGTCTGTCGCGTTGCGGGATGAGCAGGGGCCCTTGACCTCTCTGGCCTCCTTTTTGGGCGACATCGACTATCGCCCGTTTTGGGTGTCCATAAAAACGAGCGGCCTTGCCCTGCTGATTGCCTTTGCACTGGGCCTGTTTGCCGCGTGGAAGACTATGGGTACCTCGAGTCGCATCAAGGGCCTGCTCGATTCGGTCTTTACGATTCCTATGGTGCTGCCGCCCACGGTCTGCGGCTTTCTGCTCCTCATGCTGTTTGGCCGCTCGACCGGTGTCGGCCAGTGGCTGATCGCGCACGGCATCTCGATCGTTTTTACCTGGCCCGCGGCGGTCATTTCGGCCGTCGTTGTGTCGTTTCCGCTGGTCTACCGCACGGCGCTCGGAGCCTTCGAGAGCCTCGACACGCAGATGCTCGACGCCGCGCGAACCTTGGGATGGTCCGAACGTCGCATCTTCACCGAGCTCATGATGCCCCTTGGGTGGCCTTCTATTGCCGCCGGTACGGTCCTCGCCTTTGCCCGCGCCATGGGAGAGTTTGGCTGCACCCTGTTCTTTGCGGGCAACTACGCCGGCATTACGCAGACCATTCCCATCGCCATCTATTTTGAGTGGATGGGCGGCAATACGTCGGTGGCCCTCTTTTGGGTCGTGGTCGTAATTGCGTTCAGCTTCCTGGTCATCCTATTCATCAACATGTACACGGCGCATTCGCAAAAATACCGCGAGCGTGGCCTTTCCCGTGCGGAACGTAAGCAGGCCAAAGATCTCGCCGGACAGGGCGATTCGCTCGACCCGGCGGGCGGTGATGCCTTGCGTATCGATCGCGAGGCACTGGCCGAGCTCATGCGCGATGATGCCGCATTACAGGGAGGTCGATAGGCCATGTCGCTCGTTCTGGATATAAAAAAGCACTATCCCGGGTTTATGCTCGACATGCAGCTCGAGGCCGGCGAGGAGCGCGTGGCACTGCTGGGCGCCTCGGGTTGTGGCAAGAGCTGTACGCTGCGCTGCATTGCCGGCGTGGAGACACCCGACGAGGGCAAGATCGTCGTCAACGGCGTGACCTTTTTTGACTCGGCGGCGGGCATCAACCTGTCGCCCCAGGAGCGCAAATGCGCCCTGCTGTTCCAAAACTATCAGCTGTTTCCCAACATGACGGTGGCCGATAACGTATGCGCCGGTGTAAAGGATGCGGGCGACGCCGCCGCGCGCAAAAAGCTCGCCGAGCGCTATCTGAGCATTTTCGGTCTAGCCGATTTTGCCGACCGCTATCCCGCGCGACTCTCGGGCGGTCAGCAGCAACGTGTGGCGCTTGCACGCATGGTGGCGGCGCATCCGGGCATTTTTATGTTCGACGAGCCCATGAGCGCACTCGATTCCTATCTTAAGAGCGCCCTCGAACAGAACATGCTCGACCTGTTCGATGTATGCAACCGCACCGTGCTCTACGTGAGCCACGATATTGACGAGGCATGCCGCCTGTGCCAGCGCATCTGCGTGATGCACAACGGTCATGTTGAGGAGGTCGGCTCCGTTGAGGACGTGGTCCGCCGTCCGCAGACGCTGGCAGCACTGCGTCTGACAGGGTGCAAAAACACGAGCCGTGCGCGCAAGATCGGCGACGAAGAAGTTGAGGCCCTTGACTGGGGCATGACCTTTAATGTGGGTCGCGAGGTTCCCGATAATGTGGCGTACCTGGGCATTCGCGCAAGCTACTTCCATGTTGACAATCGCGCGGAGCGGGGTCGCAACAGCTACGATTTGCACGTGGCCCGAGTGAGCGATTCGCGCTTTGAGCGCTTGGTGCTATTGGACGTGCCGCGTGCCGATGCGCCCACGCGTCTGCAGTGGAAGGTCAATAAAGTGGGCATGCCTGTCGACGAGCTGCCACAAGCAGGCGAGACGCTGCGCATGCATTTTGATGCCAGCAGGATTCATCTGGTTTGTCGGTAGGGCAGAGGGCGGGCTGTCGAGGATTCTCGGCAGCCCGCCGTTTCGTTCCCTACCGTTCGCCGAATGTAGAATGGTAATTAATTATCAAGCAAGATAATAATTTATTAAAAGGCAACGGGTACCTCTGTCGTACGAATGTCAACGGTGTTCGCATAGTCGATGACCGTTGATATAGTTGACCTCAACTTGTAAAGGAGGGTGCGCACATGCCGCAGACGACATACATTCGCCGCGTTGCCGCGCGCGCCCTGTATATGGCTCGGAGTCGCATATGAGCGGGTATGTTCACGGCTCCGGGAGAGACGACGCACAACTAAATAATCGACCGCAAAGCAGGTTCCCTAAAATTCCGGGTTTGAGCACGGCCGGGCAATCGCCGTCCGTCGTGCATCGATACCGCTGTTATCCATTTTTGGTTCGAGAGGGGAACCGTCATGGCTGAAGAATTTGATTTCCATCCGATGTGGGAGAGCCTCGGCATGAATCTTGCCGACCACGACATGCTGCTGGGCGCCGTGGGTCAGATGTACGGCGATATGTTCCTGACGCAGAACAATCGCCCCAAGTCCACGTCCTACCTGGATTTTGTCGCCACCAACATCCACAGCGGCCGTATTAAGGAGATGCTCGACAAGAAGGAGGCCGGCGAGGCCACCAAGATTGTTGGCAGCTTTTGCGTGTACGTGCCCGAGGAGATCGTACTTGCCTGTGACGGCATTCCCGTGGGCCTGTGCTCGGGTGCCGACTGGGCAACCGACAAGGTCGAGGAGCACTTGCCGCGCAACACCTGTCCGCTCATCAAGAGCTTTGCCGGCTTTAAGCTGGGCGAGGTCTGCCCCTACATTGAGTCGAGTGACCTGGTGGTGGGCGAGAACACCTGCGATGGCAAGAAGAAGGCCTACGAGTTTTTTGCCACGCAAAAGAACATGTACGTCATGGATATTCCCAACGTACACGACGAGTCGACGCTCGTGACCTGGAAGGCCGAGGTCAAGAAGCTCGCCGCCAAGATCGAGGAAGAGTGCGGCGTCACGATTACGCCCGAGCGTCTGAAGGCCGCCATCCACGCCGTCAACGAAAAGCGCCGCGCCCTGCAGCGCCTCGCTGCCACGCGCGCTGCCGACCCGGCGCCCATCAGCGGTCTCGACAGCCTGCTGACCGTCCAGGCCGCCTTTATGGACGACACGCCGCGTCTGACCGGAGCCATTAACGATATGGCGGCTGAGTGCGAGCAGCGTGTCGAGGCCGGCGAGGGCGTGGCGCCCAGGGGGACCAAGCGCATCCTGTACACCGGTACGCCCATGGCCGTGCCCAACTGGAAGCTGTTCAACCTCATCGAGAAGGCCGGCGGCGTCGTGGTGGGCGAGGAGTCCTGCACGGGTTCGCGCTATTACAAGGACTTGGTCGATGAGT
This sequence comes from uncultured Collinsella sp., assembly GCA_902494565.1. Taxonomy (GTDB): domain Bacteria; phylum Actinomycetota; class Coriobacteriia; order Coriobacteriales; family Coriobacteriaceae; genus Collinsella. The sequence continues at coordinate 26,222 of CABUTN010000023.1, forward strand.
CCGGTGAGACGGTCGACGAGATGCTCGATGCCATCGCCGAGCGCTACTTTAAGATCAACTGCGCTGTCTTTACGCCCAACGACCAGCGTATGAAGGACATTGTCCAGATGGCCAAGGACCTGCATGCCGACGGTATCGTCGACGTGGCCCTGCAGTTCTGCACGCTCTACGAGATGGAGTCGTTTGCCGTGGAGAAGGCCGCCGAGGATGCCGGCATTCCGTTTATGCACATCACGACCGACTACGCCGGCGAGGACGCAGGCCAGCTGCAAACCAGGATTGAGGCTTTCTTGGAAACCATTTAGGGCTATCCGTCCCGGCGGCTTCCCCAGGCACCCGATCTTGCCGTTCAAACCGTCGCTTGCGTACCAAAGTATGCGGCGCTTCTCTTTCACGGCAACCTCGGGCACCTGGGAAGGCCGTTTCCTTGGTCGGTTAAAAGGTTTGTTAAGGAGTTATATGTCGGAAAATATTGAGCAGCCGTTGCCGTCCACGTTTGAGGAGTTCAACGAGCAGCGCAAGGCGGCGTTTATTCGCGTCAAGGATTACAAACAGGCGGGCAATCGCCTGATCGGTTTTCTGTGCAGCTATACGCCGCTCGAGATTATCGATGCCGCGGGGGCCGCAAGTGTCGCTCTGTGCGGTACGTCCGATGAGGTGATTCCCGAGGCCGAGAAGGTGCTGCCGGCAAACCTCTGCCCGCTCATCAAGTCGACCTACGGCTTTGCCTACTCGCAAAAGTGTCCGTTTACGTACTTTAGCGACATGATCATCGGTGAGACCACGTGTGACGGCAAGAAGAAGATGTACGAGCTGCTCAACGAGCTCAAGCGCACACACATTCTGCATCTTCCGCAGAGCCGCGACCGTGCCTACGAGCGTGAAGGCTGGTACGAGGAGTGCCGCCTGCTTAAGGAGGAGCTCGAGGGCTTCTACGGCATCACGATTACCGATGACGACCTGCGCGCCGCTGTCCGTCGTCGCAACCGCTTGCGTGCGGCCCAGCTCGAGATGTTTGCGCTGCAGGCTAACCAGCCGGCGGCCATGAGCGGCGTCGACCTGATGAGCACCATGTTTGCCGGTACGTTCAGCTTTGATATCGAGGCCTATACGGACCAGCTCGAGCAAAAGGTTGCCAAGCTGCGCGAGGCCTACGACGCGGGCGAGCGCCCGGTCGCGGCGGATGCCAAGCGCATTCTGATCACCGGCTGCCCGGTGGGCGGCGTGATCAACAAGATCGGTCGCACCATCGAGTCCAACGGCGGCGTGGTCGTGTGCATGGACGATTGCTCGGGCGAGCGTACGGCCGCCATGATGATCGACCCCGACGCTCCCGATATCCTACGCGCCATTGCCGATCGCTACTTGGACATTAATTGCTCGGTCATGACGCCCAACGACGGCCGCATGGACAACACCTTGGCCATGTGCGAGAAGTACCACGTGGATGGTGTGGTGGAAAACGTGCTGCAGGCATGCCACACCTTCAACGTTGAGAGCGCTCGTATGCAGGAGGCCGTCGAGGGTGCGGGCATTCCGTACATGAAGATCGAGACCGATTACAGCAACGGTGATATGGGCCAGATCGAGACCCGCATCGCTGCCTTTATCGAGACTCTGTAGTTGACGGTATGTGACAAAGGGACTGTCCCTTTGTCACATGTGAGGGAGGATGCCAGGGCGCCTGAACGCGCCGCTACCTTTGATGTTTAGATTGGGAGAGAGCCATGATAGGGATCGGGATCGATATCGGGTCTACGGCGGCTAAGGCTGCTGTGGTCGACGGGGAGGGTTCGGTGGCGTGGACGTGCGTGCAGCCAACCGGGTTCTCCTCGGTCGATGCGGCCGAGCGCTTGCACGGCGAGCTTGCCGCGGCTGGCTATGACGTGGCTGCTGACGATGTTCGCGTGGTCGCGACTGGCTACGGCCGTGTCGCCGTGCCCTATGCGCACAAGGTCGTGACCGAGATCACCTGCCACGGTACCGGTGCCGTGCGTCTGTTTGGCGACCACGGCACCGTGATCGATGTGGGCGGCCAGGACACCAAGGTCATCCAGCTTAAAGGCGGTCGCGTGGCCAAATTTGCCATGAACGACAAGTGCGCTGCCGGAACGGGGCGCTTTTTGGAGATCATGGCCGACCGCCTAGGCATTTCCCAGCAGCAGATGGCCGACCTGGCGCGTTCTGGCGAGCCCACCAAGATCAGCAGCATGTGCACGGTGTTTGCCGAAAGTGAGGTTATCAGCCTCATCGGTCGTGGCGAGCCGCGCGAGAACATCGCCCGCGGCGTTATCGAAAGCGTCGTGTCGCGCGTGGCGACTATGGCCGGACAGGCGGCGGGTGCTCCGTACTACCTGACGGGAGGCCTGTGCGAGAACGCCTACGTTGTGGAGCGGCTGGCCGCGCTGCTGGGCTCGCCGGTCGCCACCTCGCCCCAGGCCCGCTTTGCCGGTGCCATCGGTGCGGCGATTCGCGCGCAGGCGCTCAATTAATGCATCCGCCGTAGGCTCGCATTCATGCGTATACTGGGAGAAAATGATTGCCCGATGAGAGGAGGTATCGATGGCTGACGATCAGATTAAGCTCACGTCCATGACGGCCGCGAGCGGTTGAGCCGCTAAGTTAGCTCCCGGAGCCCTCGCCCAGGTCCTGGGCGATTTACCCAATGTGCATAACGACAACTTGCTCGTGGGGTTCGATACCTCCGACGATGCGAGCGTCTTTCGCGTTGGCGATAACCTGGGGCTCGTGCAGTCCATCGACTTCTTCCCACCGATGGTCGACGACCCGTTTTTGTTTGGCCAGATCGCCGCGGCCAACTCGCTGTCGGACATCTACGCCATGGGCGGGCGGCCGAGCCATGCCATGAACTTGCTGTGCATCCCGAGCTGCCTTGGCGTTGAGGTTGCCGGCCAGATTTTGGCGGGTGGCGCCGACAAGTGCGTCGAGGCGGGTTGCTCCGTCGCGGGCGGTCACACCATCAACGACGACGAGCCCAAGTACGGTCTGTCCGTGAGCGGTTTTGTCGCGCTCGACCGCATGCTCGCCAACAGCGGCGCGCACGTGGACGATGTTCTGCTGCTGACCAAGGAGATCGGCTCGGGCATCATCACCACGGCCATTAAGGGCGAGCTCATCGAGCAGGACGAGGCCAGCCGGATGTTTGACTCGATGCGCACCCTCAACGAGGCACCGATTCGTCTGGCCGAGGGACTCGAGCTTCACGGCTGCACCGACATTACGGGCTTTGGCCTGATCGGGCATGCGTGCGAGATGGCCGAGGGCTCGGGCGTGCAAATCGAGCTCGCGTCGGGGGCGGTGCCGCTCTTTGACCAGGTGCTCGACATGGCGCGTCTGGGCATTATCCCTGCCGGCGCCTACCGCAATCTGGACTTCTTTGGCCCGCGCGTGGCTGCCGACGAGGACCTGGAGCCGGGCATGCTCGACGCGCTGTACGATCCGCAGACGTCAGGTGGCCTGCTCATCGCGGCGCCTGCTGCCGATGTGGATGAGCTTGCGCGCCGTCTGCATGCCGAGGGGCGCGTTGCCGCTACAATCGGCCGCG
>CABUTN010000024.1 GCA_902494565.1 uncultured Collinsella sp.
CGAGCGCCGCCAGCAGGCTGCGCGGGACGAACGGCGGGCTGTTGAGCAGCACGCTGAGCAGGCTGAGCCGCACGCTGCGTCGGCTGCGCCGGGCGCTGGCCAGGCTGAGCAGGGCGCGGCACGGGCTTCCGTGAACGATTCTGCTGGCGCGGATCGGAAGCGCTAGACATGCGAAACCTCCTCGTTTTTACGATCGAGCCACGTCTGCAAAAACAGGCTGGCGGCAATCATGTCGATCTTGCCCCTCATCTGCTTTTCGTTGAGGCCCTGCTCGCGCAGGATACGCTTGGCCTCTTGCGAAGACAGACGTTCGTCCTCAAACTCCAGCGGAAGATCGAGCTCGTCGGCAATCTTTTGCGCCACGGCGGCAACGCGCTCGGCCTGGGGGCCGGGCTCACCGGCCATGGTCAGGGGGCGTCCGCTTACCAGGATGTCGGGCTCATAGTCCTCAACCAGGTAGCGGAACGTCTTGGCCATACCGGTGACCTCGGCAGCCGGAAGCACCTTGACAGGCATCGCCATCTTGCCATCACGGCTCGAGACGGCGATGCCAATCCTGGTCTCCCCTATGTCCAGCGCGAGCGCAACCACAGCGACTTCTTAGATTCTTAGGCGCCGAGCGCGGTCTTAGCGGCCGCGAGGGCATCGGCGATGCCGGCAGCATTCTTGCCACCGGCCTGGGCCATGTTGGGACGACCGCCACCGCGACCGTCGACCAGACCCGCGATCTGCTTGATCACGTTACCGGCGTGGAAACCGGCCTTGACGGCGTCATCGGAGCCGGCAGCGAGCAGGGCCGGAGTGCCCTTCTCAGTCACGCTGGCGACGACACAAGCGACAGGGCCGGCGACCTTCTGATGCACGGTATCCCATACGTTGCGCAGGTCGGCAGCCTCAAGGCCCTGGAGCTCAGCGACAACGAGCTTATAGCCGTCGAGCTCGACGGCGCCCTCGATGGCGCTGGAGATGGCGTCGGAGGAGCCACCGGTCAGAGCCTTTTTGAGCTTGTTGGACGTCTCGCGCAGCTCAGCCTGCAGGTTCTCCACGCGGGCGGGAACCTCGTCGACGCGGCACTTGAGCGCAGCGGCGGCGGCGTCAACGAGCGCCAGGCGGTCGGCCATGTAGTCGAGGGCACCCTTAGAGGTCACGGCCTCGATACGGCGGACATTGGAGCCCGTGGAGGACTCGGAAATGATCTTGAACAGACCAATCTCTGCGGTATTGGCGGCATGGGTGCCACCACAGAGCTCGCGGGAGAACGGCTGGTCCTCAGCGCCCACGGAGACGACGCGGACGACATCGCCGTACTTCTCTCCAAACAGAGCGACAGCGCCGGCAGCCTTAGCCTCGTCGATGCCCATGACACGGGTCACGACCGGCTTGGAAGCGAAGATCTGCTGGTTGACCAGGTCCTCGACAGCCTTGAGCTGCTCGGAGGACAGGGCCTCGAAGTGCGTGAAGTCAAAGCGTAGGTGCTCGGGCGTCACCAGCGAGCCGGCCTGGGAGACGTGCTCGCCCAGGACCTGCTTAAGGGCAGCGTCGAGCAGGTGCGTGGCGGTGTGGTTGCGGCGCAGGAAGCCACGGCGCTCGGCGTCGAGCGCGGCGGTAACAGCGGCACCGACAGCCAGCGTGCCCTCGGCAACGTGCGCGACGTGGGCATACAGGCCGTTGTGGTTCTTGGTGTCGGCAACGGTCAGAACAACGCCCTCGGCGGAAAGCTTGCCGGCATCGCCCTGCTGGCCACCCATCTCGGCATAGAACGGGGTGCGGTCGAGCACAACCTCGACATCCTCGCCGGCGGCAGCGGACTCGACGGACTCGCCGTTGCGCACGATGGCGACAACCTTGGCGCCCTCGATCACATCGTTGTCATAGCCGTCGAACTCGGTCGCTGCGACCTTGTCCGAAAGCTCGACCCACACGTCGTTGAAGCTGCCCCAGGCGTCGCCCTTGGCATTGGCGCGGGCGCGGGCCTTCTGGTCCTCCATGCAGGCAGTGAAGCCGTCCATATCGACGTCGTGGCCAGCGGTGCCGGCGATCTCGACGGTCAGATCGATGGGGAAACCAAAGGTGTCGTGCAGTTTAAAGGCGACATCGCCCGAAAGCACGGCGCCCTCGGCAAGCGCTGCCAGGGCCTCGTCCAGATAGACGCGGCCGTTGTCGAGCGTCGTGGAGAAGCGCTCCTCCTCGGAGGCGACGATACCCTTGACGAGCGCGACATTCTTGAGCAGCTCGGGATAAGCCTCACCCATCTGAGCGTTAACCTCGTCGATGAACTTGGTCAGGAAGGCGCCCTCGATGCCCAGCAGGCGACCGTGGAACACGGCACGACGGAGCAGGCGGCGAAGGACGTACTCGCGACCCTCGTTACCGGGAAGGATGCCGTCCGAGATCATAAAGTCGACGGCACGGGAGTGGTCGGCGATGATACGCAGGGAGCGGCTGGCGCCAGAGTAATCGTCGGCGTCATAGGTCTTGCCGCTAATCTTCTCGCCCAGCTTGATGAGGTGCTGCATCAGATCGCCGTCGTAGTTGGCGGTCTTGTGCTGCATGATGGCGGCCATGCGCTCCAGGCCCATGCCCGTATCGAGGTTGCGGTGCGGCAGCTCCGGCATGGAGCCGTCCTCCTGGCGGTCGTACTGGGTAAAGACGAGGTTCCAGAACTCCAGGAAGCGGTCGCAGTCGCAGCCAGGCTTGCAGTCGGGGCTGCCGCAGCCGACCTCCTCGCCCATGTCAAAGTAGATCTCGGAGCACGGACCGCAGGGACCGGTGGGGCCAGCGGCCCAGAAGTTATCGTCCTCGCCCAGGCGGGAGATGTGGTCCTCAGCAACGCCCAGAGAACGCCACACGTCGTGGGTCTCGTCGTCCTCGGTAAAGACGGTGAAGTACAGGCGGTCGAGCGGCAGCTTGAACTCCTTGGTGATGAGCTCAAAGGCCCAGGCGCAAGCCTGCTGCTTGGAGACGCCGCCAAAGGAGAAGTCGCCGAGCATCTCAAAGAAGGACAGGTGACGGCCGTCCTCGCCGATGCAATCGATGTCGTTGGTGCGGACGCACTTCTGGCAGGAGATAGCGCCGATCTCCTTCATGGTCTTCTTGCCCTGGTAGTACTCCTTAAACTGGTTCATGCCGGCGTTGGCAAGCAGCAGCGAAGGATCGTCAGGGACGAGGGACGAAGAAGGATAGAGCTTAAGACCGCGCTCCTCAAAGAAGTTGAGGAACTTGGAGCGAATCTCGGCCGTAGTCATTGACGGGTAGTCAGCACTCATAGAGGGAATCTCCTCGGTTTCACATCGAAACAGTTCAAACGTAACGATATTACCATCCCGCCGCGCCTGTGCAAAAAAGAGGGTCGCCAAACAGCGACCCTCCAGCGAAAGTGCACGTTATTTAGTACTGCGCGATCCTTTGAAAAAGGACTGCTGTATAATTGCATATAAGATTCACCCGGAAGGAGCGATCGATGAAAAGCAAACGATTTGTCCTGAATGCACTTCTGGTTGTAGCACTTTTAGCGCTCTTAGCCTTCTCATGCTGGTACGCAAACCAACCATCATTTGGATACGTATCGTATACAGTAATGTCCGGCGATAAGGCTTATTACACTCTACGCGCAATTGACGTTCTCTTTTTCTATGTAGCCGGCCCCTTATCAATCGCTTTGGTCGCGTTTCTTGTCATTTACAACTTCAAGAAACGTTAATAGAACCTATTTAGAATCCGAATCGTCCATGGAGCCGTCGATGCCGGTTTTGGTTTCGTCGTTCATATTGAAATCGTCGTCTTTGGCGAAGGGATTCTTGAAAAAGCCCGTAGCATCGGGCTGAAGGCCCGAGAGCTTCATCCAGGGATTATCGAGCTCGGGTTTGGGCATGGCCTGGGCCTCGGGCGCGGTCTCGTTGCCGATGAGCTCGGACTCGTAGATGAAGGTGTCGTCGCCGAGCGCGTCGTAGGCGGCGACCGGGTTGCCATCGGCATCGCGGTACGGTGTGCCCTTAAACACGGCGCCGTCATAGGCCACAAGCTGGCGGCCGGTCTCATTCTCGAAGTAGTACACGAAGATACCCTTGAGGGCCGCACATAGCGGGATGGCAATAATCATGCCGATGGGGCCCATGAGTGCCGAGCCAATAACGAGCGCCGTGAGGCTCATGATGGGATGCACCTGCACCGAGCTCTGCATAACCTTAGGCGAAATCACGTTATCGGTGACGTTTTGCGCGACCATCGTCACGATGAGCGTCCATAACGCCAACATGGGACTGAACATGAAGCCGAGTACCGTGGCGATTGCTGCGCTCACCCAGGGACCGACGACCGGAACCAAATGCATGATGCCGGTAAAGATAGCCATGAGCGCCGCATACGGATGACCGATGATCAAAAAACCGATAAAGGCGAGGAAACCACCGCAGATGGACGTCACGACCATACCGCGCATGTAGCAGCCGACAGAGCGAGAAAGGATGGCGACCATAAAGCGGTACGAGGTCTCCTTCTCCTGACCGATGATGGTGCAAATCTCGTGATGCATGCGAGAGTAGTCGCAGGCCATCCAGTAGGCAAGCACCAGACCAAGGAAGATCACGAACAACTGCGAGGCCGTATTGGTGATGAGCGGGAACACACCGCGACCAAGCTCGGCAGCAATCTGAGACACATACTTCGATGCCACGGTAACCAGGGACGAAAGATTATCGTCCAAATACTCCTTGAGCGGCGTGTTGTTGAGCGTCTTGGCATGCGAGATCATCTCATTGAGATCGCCACCCGCAACACGAAGCTGCTCGGGCAGGCGGCTCAGGACTTCCATGATCTGACCAAAGAGAATCGGCGACAAGATGCAAACGACACCGACGAGCACGGCAACAACAACAATAAGCGCGATAAGCGAACCGATGCCGCGATTCACGCCATGGTGCTCGAGCCAGTTGGTGATCGGGGACATCACAAAAGCAATGATGGAGCCGACGGCAAGAAACTCAATAACCGGTGCCAGGATGCCCATAAGGTTAAAGATGACAGCAGCAATAACAATGCAGCCGACAACAGCCCAAATGCGCAGCGTCAGAATGCGGGTGTCGCGCAGCACGCGATCGGTTTGCTGGGGGTGCTCACTCATGAACGAATCATCACTCCGTCGGGGTCGATCTTGTCCTGAATCTTCTTAAGCGTGCGGCGCAGCAGACGCGAAACCTGTACCTGAGAAATACCCAGCTTCTTGGCGATCTCGATCTGGGTCATGCCCTTCACAAAGCGCAGCTCAATCACCTCGCGCTCGCGCGGCGAGAAATCACGGATGGCTTCCTCGATCACTAGGCGGTCATCGGTAAAGTCGAGCTCGTTGTCGTCGTCGGCGTAACGGTCGAGAATCGAGGGGGCATCGTCCGAATCGGACGCACCAGGAGCCTCGATGGGCACCGAGGTATAGGCCGAAGACGATTCCATGGCCTCCAGCACCTCATCGACCGTCACGTCCAAGTACTCAGCGATTTCCTCAACCTTAGGCGAGCGCTGTAGCTCGTTGGTGAGCTTATCGGTAGCCTGGTTGACCTTGGCCGAGAGCTCCTGCAAGCGACGGGGCACGCGCACGCTCCAGCCCTTGTCGCGGAAGTGACGCTTGATCTCGCCCAAGATGGTAGGCGTGGCAAACGTGGTGAACTCGAGTCCGCGCTCAGGGTCAAAGCGATCGATAGCCTTGAGCAGGCCCAAATAACCAACCTGCATCAGGTCATCGAGCGGCTCGCCGCGGTTCTTAAACTTGTTGGCAAGAAACCTTACCAGGTTCATGTGGGACATGACGAGCTGCTCGCGTGCGTCCGGGTCACCGGTCTCTTTATAGCGACGAAACAGCTCGCGGGTTTTCTCCTTGTCCCAAGCGGTCTTACCGCTCCGGGAACGTTCGGTCATATTAGATATCCGCCTTGAGGTCGAGGGAAAGCGTCAGGGGCGCCGCAGTCTTTTCGTAGGAGTCGCACACGCTCGCCAAAATGAGCTCGGCATACACAGCGGCCTGGTCATCCTCGTCGACGGTGGCCTGGTCGCCAAAGGTAAAGGTCATGCCAACGTGAGATTCGTCGACATCGAATTTGATCGAGATGTCATCGGAATCAACAGCCGTGCAGCCGAAAATAAATGCTTCCTCGGCAGCCATACGAATGTCCTCGATGCGATCGACGGACATGGAGCAGAGCGCACCGACATTTGCCGCCGTCATGCGCACAAGGCGCGCCAGACGCGGGTCGCCGGCAACGGTCAGCGTAATGGGGCAAGTTGCTTCGCTACTCATCGCAGGACTCCTCAGAGGTCTCGGCGGGCGTGTAGGTGTAATACTGAGCCGGCTTGGATACAGACTTCTGACCATCATCGTCGCCCGCGGCAGCCTCGTCCTCGCCAATTAGGACGCGCTCGGTAGGCAGCTCGGCCTCCGCAGCGGCAGCGGCGAGCTTGCGATCGGCGTCGGCTGCAGGAGCCTTCACCTTATTGAAGAGCTTCTGCACAGCACCGGCGGCAGAGTCGGTCACGCTAGACACAGCATTGCTGGCCTCGGCCATGCTGCCCGTAACCTCAGAAATGTCGCGAACCACGGCTTCGACCTCTACGAGATTGGAGGTAAGGGCATCAACTGCCGTCTTGCTCGACTTAAGCAGCGGCTCCATCTGGGCAAGCGCCGGCGTAAGCTCATCGACAGCGCCATCGAGCTTTGCCACCACAGGCTGAGCCTCGGCGATGGTGTTGTTGAGGTCGTTCACGGTCTTATCGAGCGAGTCGACAACATTGCGGGTCTTGCGCAGGGTAAGCGCGAGCTCAGCGATGGCCCACACGCCGGCAACGGCGAGCAGCAGCAGGGCGATTTGAATGGGACTCATACAAGCCTCCCGGAAAAATCGAAATACAGACGCTTTTCATGGTACCCCAAAGGGGACCGAACATGCCAAGAGTAGCAACGTGGGACAAAATTATCAGCAGCTACTTCGGTGCATTCCCGCTGCGGTCGCGCTCGCTTTGCTCTACGCGCCACTCTTCCCAGCCGCGCCCGGCAGGCTGCCAGAACGCACCGCGCTCCAGCCCCTCGGGCAAATAGCGCTGATCGACCCAGCCTTCGGGATAATCGTGCGGGTATTTATACACACCGTAGTCGTCGCTGCCTGGGCGATGGCGATCGCGCAGATAACTCGGCACCTCGCGAAGCCCACTAGAATGGATATCGGCCAGCGCCGCATCAATCGAAGCCTCACACGCGTTGGATTTAGGGGCCAAACACACATAGAGTGCAGCCTGAGCCAGGTTAATGCGGCACTCGGGATAGCCAATGACCTCGGCAGACTTAAACGCGGCATGCGCCACCAAAAGCGCCTGCGGGTCGGCGTTGCCAACATCCTCAGAAGCCTGAATCATAATACGGCGAGCGATAAACTTGGGATCCTCCCCCGCATCAATCATGCGCGCGAGCCAATAGATTGTGGCATCGGGGTCGCTACCGCGCATGGACTTAATAAACGCACTGATGATGTCGTAGTGCATGTCGCCGTTTTTGTCATACGAAAATCCACGACGCGGGTTGGCGATCTTCACGTCATCCACGGTGATGGGATAGCGCTCCCCCGCCACGGGCGCTGGCGTTCCCTCGGTATCGGGACGCGTGACGGCAATCTCGCTCGCAAGTTCGAGCGTCGTGAGCGCCGAGCGAGCGTCACCCGCTGCCAGCGTGCAGATGGTCTTAACCGTATCCTCATCGGCCGAGAACTTGCCGTTCAAACCCTGCGGCGCCTCGAGCGCACGCTCGATAAGCGTGGCGATATCCTCGTCTTTAAGATGCTCAAGCTCCACCACGCGACCGCGCGAGAGCAATGCCGAGTTGACCTCGAAGTACGGATTCTCCGTCGTGGCGCCAATCATAATGACGGTACGGTTCTCAACCGCATGCAGCAAGGCATCCTGCTGAGACTTGGAGAAGCGGTGAATCTCGTCGATAAACAGGATGGTGCGGCGGTCGTAGGTATTCAGGCGCGTCTTGGCCTCGTCAATCACGCGGCGAAGATCCTTCACGGTACCCGTCACGGCGCTGACCTCGACAAACTCGCTCTTGGTATGGTTGGCGATAATGTGGGCCAGCGTCGTCTTACCCGTACCGGCCGGCCCGTACAGAATCACGCTCGAAAGCACGTCGTGCTCGATCGCGGCACGCAACCATGAGCCCTTACCGACGGCCTTTTGCTGGCCCACGTACTCGTCGAGCGAATTGGGTCGCATGCGCACCGCGAGCGGCGCATTTTTAAAGGAACGCTCGCGCGTCGAGGCAGAAAAAAGGTCGTCCATAGCCATCCCGTGCATCAATCAAAAACGTTTTCAACTAACCAGTATACCGAAAGGATACGAACTACCGTTCGTTAATATAGGTACGATGCGGAAACTTTAGACCCGGGAACAGCTTGCTCGTCAGTTCGCAGAAATAACCGTCCGTCATGCTCGCGATATAATCCACCACGGCTTGATCCTTGTCGTCCTGCCAGGCATAGGTGCGATCGTAGTAGGAAAGTTGCTGCTCAATGCGCGAAATATGGTGCTTAAAGATGTAAGAGGACTCGTCACCACTATTTAGATCCCGCAGGCAACGGTCGTAGAGCTTTTCGAAGGCCTCGCGCAGCTCCACCTCGGAATCGCCTTCGATACCGCCCTTGCTATAGATCTTCTCGTAGTTCTCGCGCTTGGCTCGGCGGATTTCCCCAAACAGGTCCTCGCTCATCTCGATGCGCGGCTTACCATAGCTGTGCTCAACGATATCGATGGAAGCGTGCGTAAGGATCCAACTGTTGTAGGCACCGCCCCGGCCATCATCAAAAACGTCGGGCGAAAGCAGGCCCGCCGCGATCGCATCCTGACGGTCACGACCGACGTAGGCAAGAATATCCGAGATGCGAACGACGCAGCCCTCGAGCGTCATGGGACGCAGATGCCCAATTGCGCTATAGCCCGTGGCAATGCAATCCTCAACCGTCTGGTCAAACTGGTCAAAGGAGCTCATGTCCGAGAGCTCAAACACACGCTGCTCGTACTCGCCGTTATGGCATAGCACGCCGTCGAGCGTCTGGAGCGACACGTTGCGGCCGTACAGTGTGTCGAGCACGCGGACCGACTGCACGTTATGGAAAAAATAACGCCCCGTACGCTCATGATAGATATCGTTGAGGAAACGCTCGCCGGCATGGCCGAAAGGCGTGTGTCCCAAGTCGTGACCCAGGCCAATCGCCTCGATCAGATCGCAATTGAGCCCCAGGGCGCGACCGATATCGCGCGCAATGCGGGAGACGAACTGCACGTGCAAACCGCGGCGTGACAGATCGTCATTGCTACGGAAGCTAAAGACCTGCGTTTTGCCTGCATAACGGGTGTACGCCGGAAGATGAAGTATCTTTTCGGTATCGCGCATAAACGCCGAACGCATAAGCGTGCCTTTGTCGGCGGCGCGATCAATACGACGAATGACCTGATCGTCGTTGCAACGATACGGGTTGACATAGCCCGAAGCACGATCGGCGGCAATGCGCTCGACAAGTTCGGGCGACAACGCCGAGGGAATACGGTCCATGCGCGCCTTAATGACGGCCGTTTCTTGATTAGTTGCCATGGCATGCTCCTTAAGAAGGATGCGCAATCGGTTACAAAGTGCAGCCCACGACCTCGATTATGGCAAAAATCGGCACCAAAAACGGGAGCAATGGCAGGGAGCGTGATTTTGTGAAGAGGCAGGAGAGGGCCAGGGCCAGGAGTGCGACGGCAAATGTCACGATGCCACCCATAGGGTCGAGCGTGCAAAGCGCGAAGAGCGCCTTGGCATCCCCCATGCCGATGCCCGGGGCGTGGCGAAGGCGCCGCCAGAGCGACTCAGTGAGCACAAGGGCAAGGTAGACGATGACCGCAAGACCGGCGTGGTCAAGCGCTGTGTTCAAACCGAGGTCGAGCCAAACGCCCGCCAACGCCGCCACGGCACATGCGCCGGCAAGCCCATTGGGAAACCGTCGCTCTCGGGCATCACTTGCCACGCCGGCAAAGATGCAAATCCAAAACGGGATATAGGCCATCGGACTCCTCCTCGAGCTGCATCGCAAAAGCAAAAACCACCACAAAGGTGCCTGTCCCCTTTGCGGTGGTTTTGGTGGTGGTTATTTGGCGCCTTGCATGACCTCGTCAAGGGTAACGTTGACGGCGTGCTGCGTCGGCACCCAGTCGACCTTCAGGAACAGCGCGGCCACCGTGATGGGGATATAGCTGAACATAAAGATCGGGAAGGTAAACAGGTTAGTCACCAGGCGCCACTTTTGCGCGCAGTGAATATGCTTGTACTCAAAGATAGTCGTGAGCAGCGCCAGGATAAAGAACGTCTGATACATCATGGCGAAGGTCATAATGAGCGAAGCGGCGCACGCCTGCATCTCGACTTCGGTTGCCAAGAAACCATGCGAAAGGCCACCCACAATCAAGAACGTCGCATTAGCGAGCATCGAGATCAGCGATAGCAGCATACCCGGGGCGATCGTCATGAACATGTCGTAGGCGGCAAAGCGATGATAGCGGAACATCGACTTGACCAGATGCTTACCGTAGGTAAAGAACACCTGGTAAAAGCCCTTGGTCCAGCGCATACGCTGCTTCCAGGATGCCTTGAACGTCACGGGTTGCTCGTCAAAGAACTCCGCCGGCGCATAGCCAATGCGAATACCGTGAATAGCGCAGAACGTAGTGAACTGAATGTCCTCGGTCAGCGTGTGGAACTGCCAACCGTGCATGCCCTCGATAACGCTTGACGAGATAAGGTAACCCGAACCCGAAACAGCGCAGGACGTCTTACAGATATTGCGAGCGTTGTTGAGGAAGCGCGCCTCGCGTAGATACCACGTGGCATTAGCAGCCGAGATCCACGAGCTGCCGAAGTTCTTGGAATTGCGATAGCTCGTGACCACATGGAAGCCCTGGTCAAAGGCATCGTTCATCTTGGACACGTAATCGCGGGAGATAACGTTGTCGGCATCGAAGATAAAGTAGCCCTCAAACGTGTCGGGATACTCGTTGAGAATGCGATCGAAACCAAAGTCCATGACCCAGCTCTTGCCCTTTCGGGCCAGGTCATTGCGCTCGTAAACAATGGCACCGGCCTCGCGTGCGAGCTGCGCGGTGTTGTCGGTGCAGGCGTCGGCAACGACAAAGACCTCGATAAGCTCGGACGGATAGTCCTGGTCCTTGATGGAGCGTACGAGATTGGCAATTACGGCTTCCTCGTTATGCGCCGCGATAAAAAAGGCATAGCGATGGAGTTTTTTGGCCTTGGGAGGCGCGACCTCGCCACGAAGAGCGCCAATGACAAAGAAGACCACCTGGTACAGAAAGCAGACCGTGAGCAGCGTGACGACAATCTGGTTGAAGATCACGATGGGTGTGTTGGTTTGTAAAAAGGCGAGCATGCAGGCTCCCAGCAACGTGTAACGTAAACAATCGTATATCTTACCGCAGGCTTACCGAGTTCAAGAAACCACCTAATACTGGCTAGGCTTCGAGAAGACCGAGCTGCGGAACGATTTCATCTCCAACGGCCGTGCGACCGAGCGAGCGCGAAGCCAGATCGTCGAGAACCGCAGCGAGATCCCACGGCAACTCGTCACGGCACTCAATGCGCTTCCCCGTTACGGGATGATCGAACGCAACGCGCCAAGAATGCAGGAACTGCCTGGTCAGGCCCTGATCGGCACGCGCATCGCACTTGCCGTAGAGCGGATCGCCCACGCAGGCGTGGTTGATATGGCGCATATGCACGCGAATCTGATGTGTGCGGCCCGTAAACAGGTGGCACTCAACGAGCGTATAGCCGTCGTCAAAACGCGTGGAATCAAAGCGCTCGAGGACCTTAAAGGTCGTAATGGCCTGACGGGCAAAGGGGTCATCCGAAACCGCCATCTTCACGCGGTCGCGCGTGGAACGGGCAATACCGGTGTTGATAGTGCCCTCGTCCATGGCGATGTGACCGTAAACGAGCGTGATATAGCGACGGTCGAGCGTGCGCGTGCGGATGAGATTCTGAAGCGCGCGCTGGGTGTCGTCGTCTTTTGCCGCGAGCATAAGGCCCGAGGTATCGCGATCCAGGCGATGCACGATGCCGGGGCGGTCCTCACCCTGCACAGTACCAAGATGATCGATGCCGCAGTGGTAGACCAGAGCGTTCGCAAGGGTGCCGCTCTCGTGGCCATGGGCGGGATGGCACACCAGGCCCCGCTGCTTGGAGAGCACGATAAGGTAGTCGTCCTCGTAGCGGATATCGAGGGGAATGGCCTCGGGAATCACGTCGGTCGGGTCGTGCGGCTCGGGCAAGTCGACCGAGATGCGATCGCCGGCGCGTACGGCGTACTTTTTAGAGAGACAAGTCTCACCGTTGACGGCAACGGCGCCTCCCTCGATCAGATGCGCGCAGGCAGAGCGCGTGGGACAGGCATCGTTGGCGCCCAAATAGGCGTCAAGACGCTGACCAGCGGAATCGTCGGCAACAAGAATATGGATGTCGGCCATTAACGCTCATTCCTTTCGCGAATCTTGCGGGCACGCTCCCCACGCTGCTTGGCTTTGCGCTTAGCGCGGGCCTCATCACGGGCATTGAGCTCGGCAGTCGCATCAACCTCGCGGGCCGCGGGACTCAAGAACATGTAGCCGAAGAGGGCGAGCACAACGCCCACGGTAATGCCGATATCGGCCACATTGAAGACGGGAAAGTCGATGAAGGTGGTGGCAATAAAATCGGTCACGAAGCCAAAGGCCAGACGGTCGATCGCGTTGCCAATGGCGCCGCCCGCGACCATAGCCATGCCCACAACCTCCAAGCGAGCAAGCTGGGGCGCGCGAAGCAAGTACACGGCAATGGCGACAATGACCGCAAGCGCCAGCAAAGCAAACGCAACGCCATGCCCCTCGCCCATGCTAAAGGCAGCACCGATATTGCGGACAAACAGGAAGTCGATCACACCGGGGATAACAGTCACATGCAAAGCGTCGCCCACGGCACGAACCGCAAGCTTGGTCAGCTGATCAAAAAGCAGCACAACCAGCACCACCCCACCAGCAACACCTAACCGCCAGCGCAAAGGCGGCGTCATATCCCCAGCACGACCCAAAGAAATCCCCTACCCTCAAGATCATCGAATTACGTTTAATACAAAGAACTATCTTATATTGCCATACGCAGAACGCACGACATATCCACCAACGCAAGCGAAATAACCAGCTAAAAACGAAAGCGACATTCCGAATAACGGAATGTCGCTTAATAGCTTTCGACTAAAAACGCAAGTCGAAAGAAAGCCTCTAGCTCCAGCAATGGAAACGCCGCGTTATCGTCACCAACAGCGAAAACGTCCCTAAGCGAGCAAGGTGACGTGAAAGAGGAGGGAAGCGTACTTTGGTACGCGACCGACGATTGAACGTCAGATTGCCGCTTAGGGGCGTTTGCAGCGTCGGTAGGTTACGGCGTTCTACGAACGCCGTAACCTACAAAGCATCGGCGCAGCGCTTGCAAATATGAGCGTGGCCGTTGTACTCGCCGACGGTGGTGCGGTAGTTCCAGCAACGGTCGCAGCACTCGCCCTCGGCAGCATCAATGCAGACGGAAAGCTCTTCGCCCTGGGTCAGCTCAACATCGGAGACGATGTAGAACTCGGCCAGGTCGACAGCCTTGTCGCCGGTCAGCAGCGCGTACATCTCGGCGGGAACGACCGCCTTGACGCGAACCTGCTGGCTCTTGGTGAAGGTGCCGGCAGAGCGGGCATCCTCAAGGGACTTGGTCACGGCGCTACGGAGTTCGAGCGAAGCCTCGAGCACACCCTCAAACTCATTGGCCTCGTCGACCGTGATGGGCGACTTGTACCAATCGAGCAGCGCGGCGTACTTCTGGTGATCGACGCAGCCGGCGGGCGCATAGGCCATGGCCTCATCGACCGTGTAGGACAGGATCGGCTGCAGATCGCGCATGAGCATCGAGAAGAGCTCGGCCAGCACGGTCTGTGCGCTGCGGCGCTCGAGCGAGCCGGGCTTGTCGCAGTACAGACGGTCCTTCAGGGCGTCGAGATACACGTTGGAAAGCTCGGTAACCACGAAGTCGTAAAGCGCACGGTAGGCGCGCGGGAACTCGTAGCTGGCGTAGGCATCGTCGACCTCAGCCTGAACCTGGGTCAGACGGGCAACCATGAGCTTGTCGAGCGGCAGCAGGTCGGCAAAGGCGACGCCGTCGCTCTCGGGCTCAAACTGACCCTCGAGCTCGGAGAGCAGGAAGCGCAGCGTGTTGCGGAAACGACGGTAGGCATCGGACGTACGAGCAAGAATCTCGTGGTCGATGGACACGTCGGAGCTGGTATCGACGGACGCAACCCACAGACGGATGATGTCGGCGCCCATCTCGTCGCAGACCTTGTTGGGGTCGATGACGTTGCCGAGCGACTTGGACATCTTACGGCCCTGGCCGTCGAGGGTGAAGCCCTGCGAGACGACCGCCTTGTACGGAGCATGGCCGTTGGCACCCACCGAGGTGAGCAGCGAGCTCTGGAACCAACCGCGGTGCTGGTCGGAGCCCTCGAGGTACACATCCGCCGGGTACTCAAGCTCAGGGCGATACTCGCAGACGGCCTTCCAAGACACGCCGGAATCCCACCACACGTCGAGGATGTCCTTATCGGCCTTGAGGTGATGACCGCCGCACTTAGGGCAGACGCAGGCCTCGCCCAGGTAGCTCTCGGGAGCGTCGGTGAACCAGGCGTCGGAACCCTTCTCGTGGAAGAGCTTGATGACGGCGTCGAGCGTGGCGTCGTTCATGACCTTCTCGCCGCAGTCGGCGCAGGTGTAGCTGGGGATAGGCACGCCCCAGTTGCGCTGACGGCTGATGCACCAGTCGGGACGCTGCTCGACCATGGCGCCGATGCGGTTGGCGGCGTGAGCCGGATACCACTTGACGTTCTCGCGAACCTCCTTGCCAGCCTGCTCACGCAAACCGGTCTTGTCCATAGAGACAAACCACTGGTCAGTAGCACGGAAGAGCACCGGGTGCTTGCAGCGCCAGCAGTGCGGATAGCTGTGCGTGATCTTCTTCTCGAGGACCAGGGTGCCGCGCTCGCGCAGGAACTCGATGATGTGCGGGTTGGCCTCATCGGTATCCATACCGCTGAAGGGGCCACCGGTGCCAAACTCCTCGCCGGTGTAGAACTTGCCGTCGTCATCGACCGGCATGCAGATGTCGGTGATGCCCTCCTTGAGGCAGGCAAAGTAGTCGTCGACGCCGTGGCCGGGCGAGTTGTGGACGATACCGGTACCGTCATCGACACCGACGTAATCGGCCAGCAGCGCCACGCCCTCAACACCGTCAAAGATTGGCTGCTTGTAGTGGATGTGGTGGAAGGTCTCGGCGGGAACCACATAGGGCTTGCCGTCGACCATAACCGGGGTGTACTCCCAGCCAAACTCCTCACAGCACTTGGGAGCCAGGTCCTCGAGCATGACCTCGGCACGACCATCGTGCTCAACGGCAACGTAGGCGGCGCCGGGCTTGAGGGAAACGGCCTGGTCGGAGGGGATGGTCCACGGCGTGGTCGTCCAGATGATAAAGTCAACCGGGCCGTCGAAGTTCTCGAGGCCGGCGGGCTTGGAAGTCATCTCGAAGCGCACGAAAATGGACGGGCTCGTCTCGTCGGAGTACTCGATCTCGGCCTCGGCCAGCGCGGTGTGGCAGTGCTTGCACCAGTGAACCGGCTTGTGACCGCGATAGATCATGCCCTTATCGAACATGGCCTTGAAGACCTCGATGTCGGCGGCGTCGTGCTGGTGATAGAGCGTCAGATACGGGTTGTCCCAGTCGCCAAGCACGCCCAAGCGACGGAAGCCGGCCTTCTGGAGCTCGATGTTCTCGACAGCGAACTCGTTGCAAAGCTCGCGGATCTTGGCCGTGGAGGTCTGGTTGAACTTCTCGGTGCCGAGCTTTTCCTCGACCTTGTGCTCGATCGGCTGACCGTGACAGTCCCAACCGGGGACATAGGGAACCTCATAGCCCTGCATCATCCAGTAACGGTTGATCATGTCCTTGGAGATCTTGTTCATGGCGTGGCCGATGTGGATCGGGCCGTTGGCGTACGGAGGGCCGTCGTGCAGCACGAACTTCTTGTGACCCTCGTTCTTCTTCAGAACCTGCTCGTAGACCTTGTTGTCCTGCCAGTCCTTGAGTCGCTTGGGCTCGGACTTGGAAAGACCGGCACGCATGGGAAAACCGGTCTTGGGCAGATTCATCGTCTGCTTGTACTCGTTTGCCACGGTACCCCTTTCATGTCATGGGCGCGCACGCCCGCTGGGCACCAAAAAAGCGCCCGTCCCTACAAGCTGGGACGAAGCGCCACAAAACAGACTGTACGCCCGCAAAAGCTCTTCGTTTAACCACCCAGCTTAGATGCCCTCGCCCGCGTATTCGCGCGCTCGCATCCGTTACTCGGCTGGCCTGTATCGACGACCATCTCGGCGATATCTACTAGGACGAGCCTGTGCGACGCGTCCGTTGGGACCGCAGCTCCGGGGTGATTTTCATCGGTCGCATGCACGGGTTCTCAGCGCTCCCCGCTCTCTGTAACATGCGGACGGCCGACTACTCGTCCCCATCAACGCTTATGCGGAGTATGCTAGCACGTTCCGCGCCGGCGAAAAACCCTCAACACTGGTTTTATACGTTCGAAATTTCTCGCGGCTGTGGACCTTCTCTAGGAGCAAAATACCTGAAAGCACTTTATCGAAAGAAAGAAGGTTGCCATGCGCACGATTGGAATGAGTGATTATACCGTTGGCGAGGATTGCTTTACCGAGCTGCCCGCCGCACTGGCCGAGTACGGAGCGACCAAGGTCGCCATCATTGGCGGCAAGCGAGCCCTGGCTGCGGCGCTGCCGGGAATCGAGGCGGCACTTGAAGGTACCGATGTCGAGGTCCTGGAGACGCGCGTCTATGGCACCAACAGTACGCGTGCCAATATCGCCAAGGTCGTGAACTCCCCTGCCTGCCAGGAAGCCGACGTGCTCATCGCATGTGGCGGCGGCAAGGCACTCGACACTGTGAAGACGGCGGCCATCGAGCTCAAGAAGATCGTCTTTACCGTACCGACGATTTGCTCCAACTGCTCGGCCGCGACCGCCATTGCCGTTGTCTACAATGACGATGGCTCGCTCGAGGGCTATTCGTACCCCAACCGACCGGCGCACATCTTCATCAACCCCAAGATCATCGCCGAGGCACCGGCAGAGTACTTCTGGGCCGGCGTGGGCGATGCCCTGTCTAAGCAGCCCGAGGTCGAATACGCCACGAGCGCCGGCAACCTGGAGCACACCGCCGGTCTTGGCCTGGCACTCGCCCACACCTGCTCCGAGCCGCTGTTTACCTATGGTGTGCAGGGTCTTGAGGATGTGCGCCAGAATCTGTCGAGCGAGGCCGTCAAGCAGATCGCGCTCGACATCGTTGTCAACACGGGCTATGTCTCGAACCTGACCAACCAGAACGATTATTACTACAACTCGAGCGTGGCGCACGCGTTCTACAACGCCACCTGCAGCATTCCGCGTGAGGGCACCTACCTGCATGGCGAGGTCGTGAGCCTGGGCGTGCTGGTACTGTTTGCCTATACGGGCGATACCGAGAACCTTGAGCGCTACGCCGCCTTTAACAAGCAGATGGGGCTGCCCGTAACGCTTGAGCAGGTTGGCCTTACCGAGGCAGATATCCCGGCCCTGTGCGAATACGCGCACGCCACCAACGAGTGGAAGCAGGGAAACCCCGAGCCCTTCACCGACGAAAAATTCGCCGCCGCCATCAAAGCTGCCAACGCCTACGGCCACACCCTCTAGCTCTAACCCAAAACCACCACAAGGGAGCAGTACCTTTGTGGTGGTTTTTTATTGCTCCAGCATGCTGGGGTCGAACTCGCTAGCCGGGATCACGCGATAACCGTGGCGGAGCAGTAAATCAACGAAGACGCCGTTGCCCGCCGTAGGGGCGCCGCTGAATGTTCCGTCGTAGATGCGACCCGCGCCGCACGAGGGACTACGGTCCTGCAGGATGCACGCGGCGATCTCTTCCGGCCCGCCCGCCTGCTCGCACATATCGAGCGCTCGTTGGGCACCCAGGCGAAATTCGCGATCGACCGATATGCCCTCGCAGGTACGAACCTCTCCGTTCACAATCTCGGACGGCTTGCGCGGTGTGGGCAGACCGCCAAAGACCTCAGGGCACACCAACAGGACCTCGGTCCCCGTACGTTCGCACGCTTCGACCAGTTCGCGATGGTAGTTATCGAGCCCGTTATATTTGCAGCTCTCGCCCATCAAGCAGGCACTCACCACGATCTTCATACATATCCCTCCCAAACAAAACGCCCCATTTGAGATAGAAACTCAAATGGGGCGATTGACACTGCGCAACTAGTATTACTGCTGCTTCGGCATCAGCGGATTCTCGCGCGTGAGGAGATTCATGAACTCCTCGCCCGTGATCGTCTCCTTCTTGTACAGATAACGAGCCAGCTCGTGGAGCTTAAACTTGTTCTCCTTCAGAATCTGCAGAGCGCGGTCGTGCGCATCCTCGATCAGCTTGGCGACAATCGCGTCCACGCGCTCGGCCGTACCGGGGGCGCAGGTGAGCGACGTGTCCTGGTTGAGGTACGCATTCTGAACGGTACCGAGCGCCATCATGCCAAACTCATCGGACATACCAAAACGCGTCACCATGTTACGGGCGAGCTTGGTGGCCTGCTCGATATCGTTGGCTGCGCCGGTCGTCATCTCGCCAAAGATGAGCTCCTCGGCTGCACGGCCACCGCAATAGACGGCGAGCTTGTCCAGGACCTCCTGGCGTGTGGTCAGGAAGCGCTCATCCTCCTCGACCTGCATGGTGTAGCCAAGAGCACCGCTCGTGCGCGGCACGATGGTAATCTTCGTGACCGGCGCAGAACCCTTTTGGCGGGCAGCAACGATGGCATGACCGATCTCGTGGTAAGAAACGACCTGTTTCTCGTGGTCGGACAGCACCGTGGACTTGCGCTGCTGACCGGCGATGACGACCTCCACCGACTCCTCAAAGTCGTCCTGCGTAGCGCGCTTGCGACCCTCGCGGACGGCACGCAGGGCGCCCTCGTTGATGATGTTGGCCAGGTCGGCGCCCGAGGCACCGGGCGTGGCGCGGGCAATCGCGGTCAGGTCGATCGGCGGCTGCGTCTTCACGCTCTTGGCATGCAACTCGAGGATGTTCTTGCGACCGGTCAGGTCGGGCAGCTCAACGGGGATGCGGCGGTCAAAACGACCGGGGCGAAGCAGGGCCGGATCAAGGCTGTCGGGGCGGTTGGTAGCAGCAAGAACGACAATACCCTTGTGGTTATCGAAGCCGTCCATCTCGGTCAGCAGCTGGTTGAGTGTCTGCTCGCGCTCGTCGTTGCCACTAAAGCCGCCGCCATCGCGCTTCTTGCCGATGGTATCGATCTCATCGATAAAGACGATGCACGGGGCCTTTTCCTTGGCCTGCTTAAACAGATCGCGCACCTTGGCGGCGCCGCGGCCGACAAACATCTCAACAAACTCAGAACCCGAAATACTAAAGAACGGCACGCCCGCCTCGCCGGCAACGGCCTTGGCAAGCAGGGTCTTACCGGTACCCGGAGGGCCGACAAGAAGAGCACCGCGCGGCAGCTTGGCGCCGATTTCCTCGTAGCGCTGCGGCTTCTCCAGAAAGTCGACGACCTCCTTGAGGGACTCCTTGGCCTCTTCCTGGCCGGCGACATCCTTAAAGGTCACGCCCACGTCCTTGGAGGCGATCACGCGCGCGCCGGACTTGCCCAGTCCACCGCCGCCAAAACCACCGCCGCCAAAGTTCATCGACGGACCGTCATCGCCCATGGCCTTCTTCATGCGGCGGTTGAGCCACCAGCCGATCAGGAAGAAAATCGCCATGGGAAGAATGAGGGTAAGCAGGTAGTAGGTCATCAGACCCGAGTTCTTATCGGGAACGACCGACTCCAGCGAGGCGCCAGATTCAAGCACGCGATCGGTAAAGCCCGCGTCATTCGGCACACCGGTCGTCTTGTAGGCGATGTTCTCGTCTTCACCCTTCTTGGTGTAATAAATCGTGTAATCGTCCGTGTTGTACTCGACCTTGTCGACGCTCTTCTTATCGAGCGCTTTAACAAACGTCGAGTAATCGGTCTTCGTAATCTGCTGCGTGTGACCGATGTTGGGGAACAGAACGGTCGAGAGCACGAGGTAGACGACGAAGGCGATGAGCACGTAGAGGATCATATTCCGTCTACGTTTGTTGTCATCCATCTCCATCTGCTTGAACTCCATCTACTGGGGTTGATAATGTTTTCTAGAATACCCAACCCGGACGGCGATAAACCGACGCCGGGCACGAAAGGACAGAGATGGCATCACTGGAAGTCGGCAAGGTTCAAATCTATACGGGCGACGGCAAGGGCAAGACGACAGCTGCGCTGGGGCTCGCACTGCGCGCCACGGGCTATGGACTTAACGTGCTCATGCTTCAGTTTGCCAAGAAGCTGCACTGCGCCGAACATGACGCAGCACCTCGATTGGGGCTACGCATCACACAAGCCAACCGCGACACGCCCGAAGCCTGTGCCGCACAGATCATGGAGCTCGCACGCGAGCAGATTTCACAGGTCGACGTGTTGATCTTGGATGAGCTGGGGGAAGCCATGCGACGGGGCTTTGTGACGCGCGAAGATGTCGAAGCGTTGATCGCTATGAAACCAACCACCACGGAGCTCGTGCTCACCGGCCGCGGCTTGCTGCCCCTCGCCGACCTTGCCGACCTAGTCACCGAAATGCGCCCCGTCAAACACTACTTCGACGAAGGCCTCCTAGCCCGCCAAGGCATCGAATACTAATTAATCCGAAAGGGACGGAGGAAAACGGATCACTTCGCCTTATCGCCAGCCAATGATCCGTTTTCCTCCGTCCCCAAGGGATCATTTGGCAGTGGCGCGGCCGAGCCAGTTGCCGCTGTGATGGTAGACGGTGAACATCATGGCGGTGATTACCCAGGTTACGGGGTAGACCAGCAACAGGTGCTCAAGCGACGGATCGAACGGCATAATCGCAAACACCCAGATCACCCTGAGTACGACGGTGCCAAAAATCGTGAGCAGCATGGGCTGCAAGCTCACGCCGGCGCCGCGGATGGAACCCGAGGCGTTCTCGATGATCGAGAAAATCGCATAGAACGGCGCAATGAAATGGAGGATGGTCGTGGTGTACGCCGAGATCGAAGCATCGTTGACAAACAGACGAGACAGCGGACCCGAGAATACCAGCAGCACGGCAGACAGGCCACCAATGAGCATAAACGACAGCACGAGCGACGTATGGTAGCCCTTGCGCATGCGCTCGTAGTTGCGCGCGCCGAAGTTCTGCGCCGAGAACGTGGTGATCGACACGCCAAGCGCCTCGGTAACCATCCAGACAATGCCATCCAGGCGGCCCGAAAGACCCCAAGCCGTGGTGACATCGGCGCCAAACGAGTTGACCGACACCTGAATCAAAACGTTGGAAATCGAATACGCAGCAGACTGAAAGCCAAGCGGCAGACCACACGAGATCATGCTCTTACAAATACCCGGATCAATGCCGAGTTTGGACAGTGAAAGCCGCCACGCACCCGGTGCGTGCATCATACGAATTACGATCATCGTGGCGTTGGAGCAAATGGTCAGCGCCACCGCGATGCCGCAACCCAAAGCCTCCATATGAAGCACGGCAACGAAGATGACATCCAGCACCGCATTAACAAGGCAGCCGGAAGCGATGATCACAGCAGGCCCGCGCGTGTCGCCCACGGCGCGCAGCAATGCCGTTCCCATATTGAGCAGCAACGCCGCAACCATGGCGGCAAAATAGCAACGAGCATAGGCCACGCCCTCGGCCAATAGTTCATGCGGTGTGTTCATAAGTACCAGCATGGGCTCAACGAACACTATGCCAAGAATCGAGAAAACGATACCGCCCACCAGCGCGAGCGTCATGGCCGTATGGACTGATCGGCTCAGGCGCTCGTCATCGTGCTGACCAAAAAACTGGCCCGTAATGACCGCGCAGCCGGCACCCACACCGACGCAAAAACCAATGCAGAGCTCCGTAAGCACCATCGTGGCCTGAATGCCACCCAGCGCGAGCTTGCCGCCAAACTGACCGACGATATAGGTACCAATAAGCGTGTATGCCTGCTGAAAAAACGAGCTAAAGAAGATAGGGACGCACAGCGACAGCAGCTGTTGCCAAATGACACCCTGCGTTACATCGATAGCCGTAGATTTCTTAGCCACACGCCCTCCCCACTAGCGTACGTCATACAACAAAACGGCAATTTAAGACCAAAACCGACACCAGCTTAGCACCGACCAGCGTCGGCCGAAACGCCCCGAACCAGAGCCCGGTGCGAAATATCTGTTTAGTGATACAAACCCGGCTGGTAGTGATACTCATTGCTCACATGCGGACACAGCTGCCAAAAGGCGACAGCACTTGCCGCGGCCACGTTGAGCGAATCGACCCCGTGCGCCATCGGAATTCGCACGGCTCGGTCGCAGCCCGCAATGGTCTTGGCGCCCAAGCCAGCGCCCTCGGTGCCCATAAAGATTGCCAGGCGGTCAATCTCCTGCAGCGCGGGATCGTCCAACGACACCGAATCATCCGTCAATGCCATGGCGGCACACGAGAAGCCGGCATCGTGCAGCGCCGCCAGCCCATCATGCGGCCATACGCGCGCCTCGCTGCCAATGCGCGTCCAGGGCACCTGGAACACCGTGCCCATGCTCACGCGGGCTGAGCGACGGTACAGCGGGTCACAGCACGTAGGGCTCACCAAAATGCCATCGACATTCAACGCAGCCGCCGAGCGGAAAATCGCGCCGACGTTGGTGTGGTCGACAATGCCCTCGAGGACGCACACGCGCACCGGGCGCTCTCCCGCCGCCTCGACGACGCCGCCCAAGAACTCATCAACCGGAATCTGACGTGGACGACGGAATGCCGCGAGCGCACCGCGCGTCACGTTAAAGCCCGTCAGCTGCTCCATAAGCTCCATGGAGGCCACGAACACGGGAACCGGGCCCGCACCTTCGCGTACCGCCAGGCGCTCAAACAGCGGCATCATCTGGTCGAGCCAGCGTTCGCCCAAAAGAAAGCTCACCGGCTGATATCCGGCGCGCACCGCGCGCTCGATAACCTTGGCACTCTCGGCGATAAAGATGCCCTTTTGCGGCTCCAGCACGCAGCGCAGCTCGCGCTCGGTCAGTCGCACGTAGGCATCGAGCCGCTCGTCCTCGAGCGAATCAATTCGCAGCACCTCAACGGCATCAGTCATAGCAGCCAGCCCGTACCTTTCTTAACAGCACATCTATACCAAACGAGGCGACGCTAAGCGCCGCCCCATGCATTCAAATAACCCGATGATACCGTTCACTCCAGACGATTTACGCCTCAACGCGACGATACGTCACGAACTCATAATCGACGCCCTCGTCGCCCTCGCCCGAGGCAATCGTGGCAACACCGCCACGCCGCGCAATCTCCCACGCGGGATCGGCGTCCAAGTCGGGAAAGTATGTGTCCACGGCATGGATGCAATGGTTGTGCGTGACCTCGGCCTCGACGCAATACGGCAAAAACTGCCGATACACCTCGCCGCCGCCAATCACCCACGCAACGGGTTCATCGGCTACGGCGGCCAAGGCCTCGTCAACGCTATGAACCACGTCGACACCCTCGGCAGCAAAGCTCTCGTCGCGCGTGAGAACGATATTGCGGCGATTCTTGAGCGGACGCCCACCGGGAAAACTCAGCAGCGTCTTGCGTCCCATAATGACCGGACAGCCTTTGGTGCACGCCACAAAATGACGCATATCGGCGCGATTGGACACCACCATGTCGCCCTCGCACCCAATACCCCAGTCATCGCACACGGCGACGATGGCAGAAAGCTTACTCGTCATGCGCGTCACCTACACCGCAATGGGGATGTTCTTGACCTGCGGGCCGTGCTCATAGCCCTCGACGATCAGGTCATCGGTCGTAAACGCATAGAAATCATGCACATCCGGGTTGAGCGTTACCTTGGGCGCGGCAAACTGCGGACGCTCGATAAGCTCGCGGACGATATCGACATGACGGTCGTAAATGTGGGCATCGGCAATCACATGCAGCAGCTCGCCAGCGATCATATCGACCGACTGCGCGACCATCATCAGCAAAATAGCGTACTGGCACACATTCCAGTTGTTCGCAGCCAAAATATCCTGGCTACGCTGGTTGAGAATCATGTTGAGCGTCGGTTTGTCATCCTGCGGGCGCTGCGTCACGTTATACGTCACGCTGTAGGCGCACGGATACAGGTGCATCTCGGACAGATCGCTAAACACATAGGTGTTCGTCATAATGCGGCGGCTGTACGGCGTGTTCTTAAGGTCGTACAGCACGCGGTCCATCTGGTCAAAGTCACCCTCGGCATAATGGCTCTTCTGGCCAATCTGGTAGCCGTAGGCCTTGCCGATGGAGCCGGTCTCGTCGGCCCACTCATCCCAGATATGGCTGTTGAGGTCATGCACGTTATTGGACTTCTTTTGATAGATCCATAGGATCTCATCCATGGCAGATTTGAGGGCTGTACGACGCAGCGTGAGCGCCGGAAACTCCTCACGCAGGTCATAGCGCGCCGTAACGCCAAAGTTTTTAATGGTATAGGCAGGGGTGCCGTCCTCCCACACCGGGCGTACCTTTTGGCCCTCGGTCGTGGTGCCATGGTCCAAGATATCGCGGCACATGGATACAAACTGTTGATCAGCTTTGCTCATTGACCCTCCTGTCAGTCGCCTACAAGCGAGATTCATTGTAGCCCAGGCGCACGCGGCCCCACAGCCCAAACATAAGCCCTCATTTTCTGACATATGCCAGAAATTCCTTGCGCAAATCTACACGTTCGCTATCCTATTGTTGACATATGTCAGATAAGGAGTGCGCATGGCAGGAAGACGCGAAAAACTGCGCCGTGTTGGGATCATCCCCGAATACCGCGGCTTTACCCCTGACGGCCTAGCAAGCGGAGAGGCCATCGACATGACGGTCGACGAACTCGAAGTCCTGCGCCTGTGCGACCTAGAAGGCCTCAATCAGGAGGCAGTCGCACAGCAGATGGGTATCGCGCGCGCCACGGTGGCGGCAATCTGCAGCCGCGCGCATCGCAAGGTGGCAAGCGCGCTGGTCAACGGACGAGCGCTCATCATCGAAGGCGGCAATATCGTGTACTCCCCCATCACCACGACAACGGCCGCATGGCCAGCAAAGGAGGTTGACACCATGAGGGTGGCAACTACGTACGACAACGGCAACATCTTTATGCACTTTGGCCGCAGCGAGCAGTTCAAGATCTACGACATTCAGGACGGCAAGGTGCTCAACGAGCAGGTCGTGGGCACCGGCGGCACCGGCCACGGTGCCCTTGCGGGCCTGCTCGCCAACGGCGGCGTAGACACGCTCATCTGCGGCGGTATCGGCGGTGGCGCCATCAACGCGCTCGCCCAAGCCGGCATCACGGTATACGCAGGTGCCCAGGGCAGCTGCGACGCTTGCGTCGAGGCCCTTATCGCCGGCACGCTCGCACAGAACGGCGAGGCCACGTGCGGCTGCCACGGCCATGACCACGACCACGCCCACGAACATGGCGAGGCCTGCAGCTGTCACGGCCATCACGAGCACGAGGGCCACGAGGGCTGCGGCTGCCACTAACGGCACGGCACCGCGAGCTCAGGGCACGACGCTAAACGCAGCCCAACAATCAAAGCCAACAACAAAGGCCACCCGGTAGCTTCCGAGTGGCCTTTGCCATATCAAGCTGGAATTACAGCCCTATTTCTTATTACGCATCTGCGCTTCCATCTGGCGCAGCAGCTCCATATCGGACTTGGGACCGCCCGTACCAAGGCCGCCCATGCCGCCCAGACCCATAGCGTCCAGGCCAGGGATATTGGGCATGCGCATCCTCTTGCCCTTCTTTCCCTTTTTGCCCTTCTTACCGCCAGCCTGTGCCTGATTGGCCATCGTGCGCATGCGGCCCATCATCTTATTCATCTCGCCCCACTGCTTCATAAGGCTGTTGACCTCGGTGGGGGTTACGCCGGCGCCCTTGGCGATACGGGCGCGACGCTGGCCGTTGATGATGGAGGGGCGAAGGCGCTCCTCCTTGGTCATCGACATGATGATGGCCTCGTTCTTGTCGAAGATGCCCTCGTCCAGGTTGCCGCCCATCTGGTTGAGTGCACGCTGGCCACCGGGAAGCATGCCCAGGATACCCTTCATGCCGCCCATCTTCTTGACGGCTTTCATCTGGTCGAGCATATCGTTCATGGTAAAGCCCTCGCGCAGCATACGCTCGGCAGCCTCGAGCTGCTCTGCATCGGCTGCCTCCTGGGCCTTCTCGATAATGCCTACGACATCGCCCATGCCCAAGATTCGCTTGGCCATGCGATCGGGATAGAACGGCTCCAGCGAATCAGGCTTCTCGCCCATGCTCACGAACTTGATGGGCTTGCCGGTCACCTGACGCACCGAAAGTGCGCCACCGCCACGGGCATCGCCGTCGAGCTTGGAGATAATCACGCCATCAAAGTCGGTGCGATCGGCGAAGGTCGAGACGACGTTGACGATATCCTGGCCGGTCATGGCATCGACGACCATCAGCACCTGGTCGGGCTTGACGGCCTTCTTGATGTCGACGGCCTCCTGCATCATCTGCTCGTCGATCTGAAGACGACCGGCGGTATCGACAATGACCACGTCGCGCAGGTGGTCGACGGCCTCCTGGATGGCACCCTTGGCAATGTCGACCGGGTGCGCGCCGTCACCGCGGAAGACCGGCACGCCGATCTCGCCACCGAGCGTGGCCAGCTGGTCGGCAGCGGCGGGACGGTAGACGTCGCACGCGGCGAGCAGCGGCGAGCGGCCCTGCTTCTTGAGCAGGTAGGCCAGCTTTACGGCCGCCGTGGTCTTACCGGAGCCCTGCAGGCCCACGAGCATGATGACATTGGGAATGCGGTTGCTAAAGACGAGCTTGCTCTCGGTTGAGCCGAGCATCTCGGTGAGCTCGTCGAGCACGATCTTGACGACGTTTTGCGCCGGCGACAGCGACTCCATGACCTCGGCGGTCATGCAGCGCTCCTTGGTCTTGGCGACGAACTCCTTGACGACCTTAAAGTTAACGTCGGCCTCGAGTAACGCCATGCGAATGTCGCGCATGGCCGAAGTAATATCGGCCTCGGTCAGCTTACCCTTGCCGCGCAGGCGGTCAAATGTGTCGTTGAGGCGATCGCTCAGGGAATCAAACACTGGTTACTCCTTAGTTGGACTCGCCCACCAGGGCGCGGCAGAAATCTTTGGCGTTAAACTCCTGCAGGTCATCGACCTGCTCGCCCACGCCGATGCGCAGGATCGGGAGCTTGAGCTTCTCGGCCACGGCCATGGCGATACCGCCCTTAGCCGTGCCGTCGAGCTTAGTCATGATAATACCGTCCAGGCCCAGCGCCTCGTTAAACTCGAGCGCCTGGTTCAGACCGTTCTGACCAGTGGCGGCATCGATCACAAGCACGACCGAGACCGGCATGGGACCGGCGGCCATATTGGCGGCGCGCTTACGGGTCACATTGACCACCTTGGCGAGCTCGCGCATGAGCTCGGGACTCGTGTGCAGACGGCCGGCGGTATCGATGAGCACCAGGTCGCTGCCGCGCTTATCGGCCTCGTCGAGCACGTCATAGCACACGCTCGCCGGATCGGAGCCGCGGTCACGCTTGATGACGGGAACACCGGCACGCTGGCCCCACACATCGAGCTGCTCGATGGCGGCGGCGCGGAAGGTGTCGGCCGAACCGATCACCACGTTCTTGCCGCGGGCGGCCATGGCGCTCGCGATCTTGCCGACCGTGGTGGTCTTGCCGGCACCGTTGATGCCGACAAACAGCACGCAGCTCGGCGTATCGGAAAACGGGTCGCGCTCAACAGACACAAAATGGCCCTCGAGCTGCTCGGCCAGGGCGCGGCGAAGTTGCGGGGCGGTCTTGAGGTTCTTCTTGGCAGCGGCGTCGCGCAGGTCATCGGAGACCTGAATGGCGACCTCGGCACCCATGTCACCCATAACGAGGGTGTCCTCAAGGTCCTCCCAAAAATCCTCGTCGACCTCGCCGCCAAAGTAGAAGACCTCGTTAAGGGCCTCGCGGCTGCGCTCAAGTCCGCGCGAGAGAGCGTCAAAGAATCCCATTATGCATTCACGACCTTTCCGGTTTCGCGATCGAGTTTTTGCGAGACGACGCGACTGACGCCGTCGGCTTGCATCGAGACGCCGTAGAGAACGTCAGCATCCTCCATAGTACGGCGCTGATGCGAGATTACCAAGAGCTGCGTATCGGAACGCAACACGTCGAGGGCGCCGATGAGCTTGGACAGGTTGGCGTCGTCGAGCGCCGCCTCGACCTCGTCCAGCACATAGAACGGCACCGTGCGCGTGCGGTATACGGCAAAGAGCAGGGCGAGCGCCGTCAGACTCTTCTCGCCACCCGACATGAGCATCATCTTGGTGATGCGCTTGCCGCGCGGCTGCGCCACGACCTCAATGCCCGTCTCGGCCGGATGCTCGGGATCGGTCATCTCAAGGTGAGCCTGACCACCCGGGAAGAGCATGGCGAAGATCTCGCGGAAATTCGCGTCGACCTTCTCAAACGTCACCAGGAAAGCCTTGCGCATCTTGCGGTCGATGGCCACGGTGATCTTAGTGAGCGCCTTGCGCGCGCTCTCCAGATCGGCCAGTTGCTCCTCAATGTAATCGGCGCGGCGCTTGAGCTGCTCGTACTCCTCCATGGCGACCTGGTTCACAGGGCCCAGGTTGTTAATCTGGCGCACGAGTTGGTTAAGCTCGCGCTCGGCGGCGTCGCGGTCGGTGGGCGCCGGCAGCATGAGCGCTTCCTCGAGCACCGTGGTGCCATCGGCGGTGA
>CABUTN010000025.1 GCA_902494565.1 uncultured Collinsella sp.
CGAGGGCCCGCATGCCGTCATCGGCGCCGAGCTCGCCCGTCGTT
Organism: uncultured Collinsella sp.; assembly: GCA_902494565.1. Taxonomy (GTDB): domain Bacteria; phylum Actinomycetota; class Coriobacteriia; order Coriobacteriales; family Coriobacteriaceae; genus Collinsella. The sequence continues at coordinate 45 of CABUTN010000025.1, forward strand.
ATGGCGAGAAGCCCGTTATCGTCCACGCTATCGAGGCTCACCATGCCGATGTCGACCCCAACACGGTGCTCGATGTCCTGGTGCAGGCCGCCGATGCTGTCTCAGCCTCTCGCCCCGGTGCCCGTCGCGAGTCTGCCGAGAACTACATCAAGCGCCTTGAGAAGCTCGAGGAGATCGCCAACTCCCATGACGGCGTCGAGCGTACCTATGCCATGCAGGCTGGTCGCGAGGTCCATGTCATGGTTCAGCCGGACAAGATCTCCGATGCCCAGTCCACGGTTCTGGCTCACGATATCGCCCATCAGATCGAGGAAGAGATGGAGTATCCCGGTCAGGTGCGCGTCGTCGTGATTCGCGAGAGCCGCGCTGTCGATATCGCTAAATAATATGAGCGACGCGAACGAGCTCATCTCATTTATCGCGTCGATGTCGGGGGAGGGCAACCTTCGCGTCGAGGAGAACCTTGGCGAGGGGTATGTCCGCCTCCGCGTTTCGGAGGCCGAGCGGCGCCAGGCAAAGCACGACATTCAGCATGTCGAGGATATCGTCATCGAAATGCTCCGTAATGCTCGCGATGCCGGCGCCGACAAGGTCTATCTCGCCACGACCAAGGAAGATGGCGTCCGCACGCTTGTCTTTCTGGATAACGGCTCGGGTGTTCCGCAGGATATGCAAGAGCGAATCTTCGATGCTCGCGTTACCTCAAAGCTCGAGAGCATGAAGATGGACCGTTGGGGCGTTCACGGTCGTGGCATGGCATTGTTTTCGATCAAGCAGAACACCGACGAGGCCCGCGTGGTCACGTCTGGTGTCGATCTTGGCTCAGCCTTTAAGGTGAGCGTTGCGGCCGACCGCCTCAGCGAGCGTGCCGATCAGTCCAGCTGGCCCCAGGCCGTCAAGGATGAGGACGGACGTTATGTCTGTGCTCGCGGTCCGCATAATATTATTCGCGCTGCCTGTGAGTTTGCGCTCGAGGAGTTGCGTGGTTGCGATGTCTATCTTGGTTCTCCGTCTGAGATTGCCGCGACCCTTTATGCTCAGGCGTCAAGTCGGCTCGATACGTCTCGTCTCCTGTTTATTGATGACGAGAGCGAGCTTCCGGTTGTCGATCGTTTAGGCCTTGCCTCTGATGCCGAGGACTTTATCCGTATCTGCTCGGGTTTGGGTCTTGAGATGTCTGATCGCACGGCACATCGCATTTTGGCAGGGCAGATTAAACCCGTTCGCGGTGTGACCGCGCGTCTGCTGCGCGAGCGTGATTCGTCCTCGCATGCGCCGGCTCCTGTCGATCTCGCGAAGGATCGTCGCGGGCTACGTATTGCCAAGGATGACATGGCACAGTTTTCGCGTGCTGTGGAGCGCGACTTTAATGACCTTGCCGCCCGGTACTATCTCAACCTTTGCGGCGACCCAAAGATTCGTGTTTCGCGTGATCGAATCACTGTGACCTTTGATCTTGCCAAAGAGGAATAGTGCCTTTACCGAGTCCACTCGGTACGATACAGTTATTGCAGTTAAAACGTACTTTTAAACGCAGGAGTTTCTTCATGGATTGCCTGAAGGTATCAAGCAAATCATCGCCCGCGTCCGTTGCCGGCGCCATCGCCGGCATGGTCAAGGATGGTGTACCCGTCAACATCCAGTGTGTCGGCGCTGGTGCTGTCAACCAGGCCATTAAGGCCGTGGCTATCGCGCGCGGTTTTTTGATTCCAACCGGTTTTGATATTTCCTGCGCGCCCGTGTTCTCCGACATCCTCATTAACGGGGAGTCGCGCACGGCCATCCGCCTTTCTATCTACGTTCACCAGATCAATCGAGCTGCTATGGATAACGTCGTCATGGATGATGTTAAGCCTGTGGCATAGCTTCTGCTTGCCTCGATTCGCCTCCCTTCCATCGTTAGGACTTATGCACATGGACCAGCGTTCCGTACGCGATATTCTTGCCGGTAAAACCTACTTTATCCGCACCTTTGGCTGCCAGATGAATCAGCACGATTCCGAGCGCGTGAGCGGTCTGCTCGATTCGTATGGTTGCCTCATGGCGCTCGATCCCGAGCATGCCGATATCGTTGTCTTCATGACATGCTGTGTGCGTGAGGCCGCCGATACTCGCCTGTACGGTCAGTGCAATTCCTGCAAAAGCCTGCCGCCTTCGCCTTCTGGCAAGCGTGTGGTTGCCGTGGGCGGCTGCATCGCGCAGCGTGATGGCGAGGGCCTGCTCACCAACGTCGATAACGTCAATGTCATCTTTGGCACGCATTCTATCGCACATGTGGCCGAGCTCATTGCCGAGGCGTTCCTTGACGGCAAGCGTCATATCCGCACCAATGAGCATGAGGATACGGATGCCATGAGCATGCCGTGGCATCGCGAGACCCAGTATCACGCCTGGGTGCCCATCATGACGGGCTGCAATAATTTCTGCACCTATTGCATCGTGCCGTACGTGCGCGGTCGCGAAAAGAGCCGCCCCTTCGAGGAAATTGTCGACGAGGTGACCGGTTTGGTGCGCCAGGGCGTGCGTGAGATTACGCTGCTGGGCCAAAACGTTAACTCATATGGTCGCGATCTGTTTGGCAAGCCACGTTTTGCCGATTTGCTGCGCGCGGTGGGCGATACGGGCGTCGAGCGCATCTTCTTTACCTCTTCTCATCCTAAGGATCTGCTGCCCGAGACCATCGACGCTATGGCCGAGACGCCCGCCGTCATGCCGCAGCTTCACTTGGCCGTTCAGTCGGGCTCCACGCGCATCCTCAAAGAGATGAATCGCTGTTATACACGCGAGGGCTATCTGGGCCTGGTCGATCGCATTCGCAATCGCATGCCCGATATCGCGCTCTCGACCGACATTATCGTTGGCTTCCCGGGCGAGACTGAAGAAGACTTTGAGCAGACGCTCTCACTTGCCGAGACGGTCCGCTATGCTCAGGCCTATACCTTCATCTATTCCAAGCGCGCCGGTACCCCGGCTGCAGAGATTGAAGATCCTACGCCGCATGAGGTTATTCTCGAGCGTTTCAACCGCCTGGTTAAGGTTATCGAGACCACGGCACACGAGTATAACCAGGGTGAGCTTCATACTGTGGTGCCGGCGCTCATTGAAGGTACGAGTAAAAAGAACGATGCGGTGCTGCTGGGTAAGAGTCCCAAGAATCAGACCGTTCATGCGCCCATTCCCGAGGGATATAGCATCGACCAGCTTGTCGGTAAGATCGTTGATGTTAACGTCGACGTTGCTAAGACGTGGTATTTGTCCGGCTCCGTTGTGGGCGAGCCGCGCTAATGGTTTCTCCCGGGGCAGGTCTTTCCGCCGTTGCGATCGTTGGTCCGACGGCGGTAGGTAAGAGTGATGTTGCCGACCGTTTGGCCGCTCGTCTTTCGTCCGAAGTGCTGTCGTGTGATGCGATGCAAATCTATCGCGGCATGGACATCGGTACCGCAAAGATGGCGCCCAATGAGTGTACGGCGCCGCTGCGTCTCGTCGACATTGTAGAGCCGGGTGTGGCGTACTCTGCGGCGCTTTATCAGGCTGACGCTCGCGCACATGTTGAGCGCTTGCTGGGCGAGGGCCGCCTACCGGTATTTTGCGGGGGTACAGGCTTGTATCTCAAGGCTGCTCTCGATGAGATGGACTTTCCCTCGGGCGAGCTTGTGGACGATCGTCGCGCGGGGTATCAGGAACTTGCCGAGCGCATAGGCGAGGAAGCGCTGCACGCGCTGCTTGCCGAGCGTGACCCCGAGTCCGCTGCGGTCATCCATCCCCATAATGTTCGCCGCGTGATTCGCGCGCTCGAAATGCACGATGATGGTGTGTCCTACGCGCAGCAAAAGTCGCAGTTTAGTGTTCCGCGCGAGCATTATCATGCCCTATGGTTTGGTCTGACGCGCAATCGCAAGGTGCTCTACGAGCGCATTAACCTGCGTGTCGATATGATGTTTGAGCAGGGTCTTGTCAATGAGGTCCGCAGTCTTATGGGGCAGGGGCTGGGAGATGCCCTGACGTCGATGCAGGCAATTGGCTATAAAGAGATCATCGATGCTTTCAATGGCTTGATAAGCATGGATGAGGCTCGCGAACTCATCAAGATGCGTTCGCGTCGCTATGCCAAACGTCAGCTTTCGTGGTTTAAGCGCGATGACCGTATCGTGTGGTTTGATATGGACGAGTTTACGATCGATGAGGTCGTTGAGGACATCCTGCATCGTATTGAGGCTGCCTAATGGCCCGTTTCCCCCTTGTTCCCACGGCACCCGAGCCCGAGCGTGCCATATTAGTTGGTGTTGAGTGGCGCGACAATGCATGGCCGCTCGATCGTTCGCTTGACGAGCTTGAGCGCCTGGCGCACACGGCTGGCGCCCGGTGTGTTGCTCGTTTGTCGCAGCGACTGGTTAAACCCTATCCTAAATCGTTTATCGGTTCCGGCAAGGTTGAAGAGCTGTGCGGCTTAGTGCATCGCATGGATGCCGATGTCGTTATTTTTGACGACGACCTGACGCCCTCGCAGCAATCCTATTTGGAGAAAGCCGTGGGCGAGCCGGTAAAGATTATCGATCGTACAGCACTGATCTTGGATATCTTTGGCCTGCATGCTCAGACGCGTGAGGGACGCCTACAGGTACAGTTGGCGCAGCTTCAATATCTGTTGCCTCGTCTGCGTGGCATGTGGAGTCATCTTGCCAAGGAGCAGACGCGCGGCGGCATCGGTTCGCGCTTTGGCCAGGGTGAAAGCCAGCTCGAGGTCGACCGTCGCCTCATTCGTAATAAGATCGCTGCGCTTCGTCGTGAGCTCAAGCAGGTTGAACAGCGTCGCGATGTCCAGTCCAAGAGCCGCATTGAGTCTCCGGCGTTTCGCGTCGCGTTAGCCGGTTATACCAATGCCGGTAAATCGACGTTGCTCAATCGTCTGACCGGCTCTACGGTACTTTCGCAGGACAAGCTGTTTGCTACGCTCGACCCGACGACGCGTTCGTATCGCCTGCCCGGCGGTCGCGGCATGACGATCACCGACACTGTCGGCTTTATTCAAAAGCTGCCGCATGGTCTCGTTGATGCCTTTAAGTCCACGCTGTCTGAGGTTCTTGGTGCCGATTTAATTCTCAAAGTCGTAGATGCGTCTGACGAGGACTATGAGCGGCAGCTGGAGGCTGTTGACCGCGTGCTTGATGAGATCGGCGCTGGAGAGCGTTTAACGCTGACCGTATTCAATAAAATCGATCTTCTCGATAGCGTTGATCGATTGAGCTTCCGTCGTCGCTATCCCGAGGCCGTGTTGTTCTCGGCCCAGACGGGCGAGGGACTCGACGATCTCGTCGACCGTATTGCTCGTGAGGCGGCTGCTACCGATGTGTTGCTCTCTGCTGATATCCCGTATCGTGAGGGCGCCCTCATCACGCTGGTGCATGAGCAGGGAACCCTTTTGCACGAGGAATATCTTGAGGACGGCGTTCGTATTGTGGCGAAGCTACCGGCCCGTATCGCGCCGCGGCTCGAGCGTTATCGCACCGAGTAGACGAGTTCCAAAATGCCCAGAATGATGGGCTGATGCAGTAGATAAAAGGGGAGTGCGTGACGTCCAAGGCTGGCGAGCGCCGGGATGGGATTGGCGTAGGCCCAGCTTGGGACGGTCTTATCGATTCCCTGCGCTATGTGTGCGGCGAAGTATCCTGCAAGATACATAAAGAAAAACGGGATGATGGGGTAGTAATCACCTGAAACAAACCCAGGGCTCGGAAATCCCAGCCACGCCAGGTAGGGGACAGGATAGATCGTTTTGGGGATACTCCAAGTGAGGGCGAACAACACAAGGCATAGGGACATGCCCCATCTCGCCGATATCTTCTTAAGGACGGGATCGGTCAACGCCACGATGCCGGTACATGCGGCCATGCAGTAGATGATGCCAAAATTAACCGAATCGTCTACTGAGACAAGTGTTGTTGCCAACCAGACGACGAGTGCTGCTAAGGCGTATTTGGCGGCACGTTTGATATTGTTGCGTGAGAGCGTGCACATCCAACCCGCGATAAACAGGAATACCCAGCTGATGCTGGCACGCCAGATGTCTTGAAAGACGGTCTGTGTAAACCAGGGCATATCCCAACCGTACAGGTAGGCGAAATCGTAGCAAGCGTGAAAACCTGCCATTGAAATCATCGTAAACCCGCGGACGGTATCAAAGATGGTGATGCGTTTTTGCATTACGAGAACCGGCGCATTAAGCCGACGACTTTGCCCAAGATAACGGGATTCGTTGCATAGATAGGCTCCATGGTGTCATTCTCAGGCTGCAGGCGTACGCGTCCCTGCTCCTTGTAGAACGTCTTGACGGTCGCTGAACCATCAATCATGGCCACGACAATTTCGCCGTTCATGGCACTCTTTTGTTCACGGACGATGATGTAATCGCCATTGAAGATGCCGACATTGATCATTGAGCTCCCATGCACCTCAAGGATAAAGGAACCCTGATCAGTGGCGATTTCGGTCGGGATAGTAAAAGTGTCTTCGATATTCTGTTCGGCCAGAATGGGAATCCCAGCCGCGACTCGACCAACGAGCGGTAGCGAGACCGTTCCGCGAGGTGCGGTGGGCTCGTCAGATTTAGAAATTGAGACCGAGGAACCGTCCTCGTTAAAGAGTTCCAGGGCGCGCGGTTTGGTGGCATCGCGCTTGAGTAGCCCGCGCGCTTCCAGGGCAGATAGATGGGCGTGCACGGTGCTGGGGGAGGAAAGACCCACGGCAGAAGCCATCTCGCGCACGCTGGGCGGATAACCCTTCTCCTGCTGATATTCCTTGATGAAGTCGTAAATTTGCTGCTGACGCTTGGTAATTTTGCGAGCCATCAGGGCATCCTCTCTACCCATGTCAAACAAATGTTCGAATTTTGCTTGACAGGAACAACTGTTCGAAGATAATAATAACCGAACATTCGTTCTCGCGCTAGACATTTTTGTCCGCGCGGCTTGATAAAACTGTTCTCAGCAAAACACGCGAGAGGAGAACATGATGAACGCAACGAATATGGTCCAGGGAAACCTCGCCCTTAAGCTCGAGACGCCTGCAGAACCCACTTTTACGGTTGTTCAGGGTGGCCGCTCCGGCTTTCAGCCTTTGACTGTAAAGCCTGCTCGCAATCAGCAGACTGTAGTCGCGCCGGCCCGCGTTGCCCTGAAGGTTCCGACGATTGTCGCCTTTGCCGTTGCGCTTACGCTCTTCTTTGTCCTCGCTACGTCGGTCTTTAGCGCTCGTCACGCCGCGTATGCCGAGTCCGTTTCCAACGTTACCTACGAGACCATTCGCGTTCAGCCTGGCGACTCTCTTTGGTCGCTTGCCGAGGAATATCCAATCGAAGGCCTTTCCACGCAAGAGACTTCCGACATGATCCGTAACGTCAATCATCTGGAGCATGGTTCGCTCGCCGCCGGTGCGCATCTTAAGGTTCCTGCTCGTTCGTAATCATTATCGCGCTGCGCATGGTACCCTTGTTATCGTTTAAGAGGAGGTACCATGCGCTGTCCCAAATGCGGCAAGGCACATACCCGCGTCGTTGATTCTCGTATGCAGGAGTCAAATAACACCATTAAGCGCCGTCGCGAATGTTGCTCGTGTAACTATCGCTTTACAACGTTTGAGCGATGCGAAGACCCAATCGAGGTCATTAAGTCAGACGGAACCAAGCAGCGGTTCGATCGCAATAAGCTGCTCGTCGGCTTGATGCGCGCCACCATCAAGCGCGATATCGACACTAAGAAGCTCAATGAGATTATCGACGACATCGAGGTCGAGCTGCGCTCTCGCACGCTGACGGCCGTCACGTCCCATGAGTTGGGTGACATGGTGCTCAAGCGCTTGGCCAAGATCGACAAGGTGGCCTACATCCGTTTTGCCTCGGTCTACCGCGATTTCAAAGACGTCGATGAGTTTCTGCTAGAGCTCGACAAGCTAAGGTGATTCCATGTCCAACATTACCGTCAACATAAAGCGTCTCGACCCCACCGTCGAGCTTCCCAAATACGCCCATCCCACCGATGCCGGCTTGGATCTGCGCTCCAACGAGGACTGCGTCCTGAAGCCCTTCGAACGCCGTCTGGTCTCTACTGGGCTGGCCATCGCCCTGCCCGATGGCTACGCCGGCTTCGTCCAGCCCCGCAGCGGCTTGGCCATCAAGCAGGGCCTGTCTATAGTCAACACGCCGGGCCTCATCGACGCCCACTACCGAGGAGAACTCAAGGTTATCCTCATCAACCTGGACCCCTCCAACAACATCCAAATCAACAAAGGCGACCGCATTGCCCAACTCGTCATCCAAGAAGTCCCCACGGTCAACCTCGTAGAAGTAGAAGAACTAGACAAAACCGACCGAGGAGCCGGCGGTTTCGGTTCTAGCGGCGTAGCTTAGTCGTTTACGCACTGTCCGCTGACCGGCCCGACCCGCCTATATATCATCCCATACTCAAACATTCTCGCTTCGCTGCGAAACTGCGCGTGGGACGAAATATAGGCGGGTCGGGCCGGTCAGCTGCGTTTACGCACTACCAGCTGCGCCGGATCTCCATATTTGAAGCTGCAAAGGCGAACCAAAGTAATTAATTGCAGTAATCAGATGCGGCAAAGGGACTGTTCCTTTGCCGCATCTGATTATCAGAAAGATTGATTGTTGTTTTCAAGCGAGTAGCCGCCCGCCCGCTTCTCTCACATATCGTTCCACGCGCAGTTTCGCAGCGAGCGAAGCGAAGCGAGAATGTTTGAGCATGGAATGATATGTGTGAGAAGCGGGCGGGAGGGATACGAGCGCCCCGCGAGAATGTTTGAGCATGGAATGATATAAGGGCGGTTCCCGCCGAGCAGCGGACATTCGACTAGCGGATATGCGCGGGCTTTCCTCCCCAGTAGAAGCGGCAGAAGGCTCGTTTGCGCTTTTGGGGTTTGCCTACGAGCTCCATGGTGGCGATGGCTATGTCTTCGGCTGCGTGGGGGCGGCGTAGTACTTCGCCGTTGATGAGTAGGGCTTTGAGTGATTCGGGATGGTCGTGCAAGTGACGTAGGGTTACGATGAGTTCTCGTGCGGTGGTGACATGCATGCTGGCGCCCATGCCGGTGAGCATCGTGGTGTTGGCCTTTTCCTGGCCGTATGATTTGCCCAGCAGGATCATCGGCAGATGAGCGCACAGGCACTCGGTGACGGTGAGCCCGCCCGATTTGAGGATTGCCAGGTCGCAGCCGTGCATGAGGGCTGCCATGTCGTCCACGTAGTCCAGAACCGTGACGTTTTCGAGCTTCATGGCGTCGAAGAGCGTCTTGAGGCGGGTGGCGTATTCCTCATCCTTGCCCGGCAAAAAGACAAAGTGCATGTCCTCGAAGCTGCGCAGGAAGGGGAGTGTGCGGTCCATCTCCGCGCGAAAGCGAACGTACGGTTGAGGCAAACTGGCGCCGGCCATCACCAGCACGACGGTCTTGTCGATGGGGAGATTGAACTTCTCGAGTTCTTCCTCGCGATTGTAGTCCGTATCAAACCCGGCGCGGATGGGGATGCCTGTAATGCGGATTTTGGTCTCGGGAACCTTGCGCGGGCGCAGCGTTTCGGCCATAAACTCGTTGGCCACGCAGAACAGGTCGGTGTCCTTGTGGGGCCAAAAGCCTTCGACTTCATAGTCTGTTGGTACGCAGATGACCGGGTAATCGATACCCGTGATGACGCGGGCGCCCACAGCAACATTGGCTGCCGTAATGTGTGTTGCAACCACGGCCATGGGCCTGCGGGTGCGGACATAATCGTTGAAGGCGGGGAACATAATACGTGACCATGCCGTGCCGCCACCCCAGAGCAGATGTCCCGTAAACGTATATCGCCAGGTTAGGTCATATATGGGGCGCGTGGCGCCGGTAAACGAAGCTGCTGTTTTATTACCATCGAACCTAATGCGTCCAAAATCGAGGATATCCAGGACTTCGATCACAACATCCTCAGGAATTCCCTTGGTGCCGCGGATAAGATCAAATGCTTGTGCAATCGCGTTGGCGGCGGCTTTGTGGCCCGATCCAACCGATGCGTGCACAATGGTTACTACGGGTTTTTGTGCAGGTGAAACGGTCATTTGCTCCGGTTGGGGAGTAGCTTGCATGGGCAGGGGAGCGCTATTGCTCGTCTGCGTTTGATCCATCGATAACTCCCCTTCATCTTAGTTTCGCAAGGAATCATTGTAATGCATGAGTGTCACGTTCGTCTAAATTTGGGTATGAGCGCAAAGAACGCCAATCTTTCGACAGGAGGTCTCTTCATGACTACCCAACAGCCGATCGATGTTGTTATTATCGGCGGCGGCCCTGCGGGCTATGCCGCAGCCATTTATGCGGCGCGTGCCAACCTAACGACGACTGTGATTGAACAGGGCATGTCGGGAGGGCAGATCGCCACAACCAATGAGGTCGAGAACTATCCGGGCATTCCGCTGCTGAGCGGTACTGAACTTGGTGAGCGGTTCCAACAACATGCTGAAGGCTTGGGGGCTCAGGTTGAATGGAGTATGGTGACGGGCGTCGACTACGATGCCGATGCAGCGCTGTTTACGGTGCATCACGATATGGGCGATACGCTGGCTTCGAGCGTTATCGCTTGCATGGGTGCTACGCCGCGTCCGGTAGGTTTCGCTGGCGAGGATACGTATCGCGGTCGTGGCGTTTCATATTGCGCAACATGTGACGGCATGTTCTTCCGCGGCAAACAGGTCTTTGTCATCGGTGGCGGCAATGCCGCCTGCGAGGAAGCCCTGTTCTTGTCAGAAATCGCCAGCAGTGTGACCATCGTGCTGCGCCGCGACCAGTTCCGTGCACCCGATGGTGTTGTTCAGAAAGTACTCGCAAAGGACAATATTACAGTTAGGTACCAAACTAGTATTGTGGAGCTATCGGGCGAAGCCATGCCAACGACGATTACCTTTAAGGACAATGCATCCGGCGAGACTCATACCGAGTCATTTGAGCCCGGCTCGTTTGGCATCTTTGTCTTTACCGGAACGCAGCCCCATACCGAGCTTGTTGAGCATCTAGTTGATCTGGCGCCTGATGGCGGCATTCTGACTGATGAATCCATGGCGACCCGCACGCCAGGTCTATTTGCCGCTGGCGATATCCGTTCCAAACGTTTACGCCAGGTTGTGACCGCTGTTTCTGATGGAGCCATAGCGGCAACAAGCGCATATGCATTTCTCCGCGGATAAGTACGATAATATATCTTATGTAAAGTTGCTATCTTTAAACAAAGTGGTTGGACGGTGCATCAATGTGCTGTCCAACCACTTTTACTTGCCGGCTATGTGGTATGCAAAACTAGATAATCTAGAATACAATATAGAAAATGAACGGAGGACCTTTATGAACCACGTTAAACACGTTATTCCGATGTCTGATTCGTCGGTCAGCATTAAGCCTGAGGATATTCAGCCCACTGTGCTGCCCGATGCATTTATTCAGTCCGATATCGTGCGCAAACTTAATACGTTGAGTCTGCCGCGCTATAACCAGTTGCCCAATGTGACGCTCTACCGCGACCAGGTTATTGAGTATGTTACGCTGTGGATGGAGCCGCTGTCCATTTGCGTTGAGCAGCCTATCATTACGCCATCGATGATCAATAACTACGTAAAGGTCGGCCTAGTGCCTGCTCCGGTCAAAAAGCAATATGGCCGCGAGCAGATTGCCCGCCTGATCGCTATCTGCATCTTTAAGCAGGTGCTACCTATTGCTGCGGTGCAGGCACTCTTTAACATTCAGCGTTTGAGCTACGATGCCCCGACGGCCTTTGATTATGTGGTCGATCAGCTCGAGGCATCGATTCGTGCGGCGTTTTCCGTCGAGCAGACTCCCGTGCCCGATACGGCGCATCAGGTAACGCGTGAGTCGCTGCTTGTGCGTAGCGCGGTATCGTCCTTCGTTTCGAAGGCGTACTTGATGAGCTATCTCAAGTTCAACGGGTTTAATAGCTAGCCGACGTATAAAACGGGCGGGACAAAGAGCCATCTGTCGCTTTGTCCCGCCCGTATTTTTGCTTGGTTGGACTTTATTTGCCCGAAGCTACGCCCATGCCGTAGCCGATGATGAGGCCGTGCATCTCGGCGTAATAGGAATCCAGGCCGTTGCAGGGCATGATGATGGTCTTGGAGCCGGGCCAATGCTCGACTATGCGGTCAGTGAGCGCCTGGGCTCCAGCTTCGTTCTCAACGTGATCTATGACGACCTCACCGCCCGTAAAGCCCTCGGCTTCCATAGTGTCGATGATCTTGTTGAGCATCTTTTTTTCGCCACGCGTGTGCCCGACGAGTTCGATTTTACCGGCCTCACTCGCCGTGCCCAAAATGCGGATATTGAGCTTGTTGGCAATGACGCCGGCTGCCTTAGGGATACGTCCGGCTTTGGCGAGGTTTTCGTAATTGCACAAACTGAAGAGGATTTTGCTGTTCTGTTCAAGGCTATCGAAGCATGCGCAAGCATCCTCGAATGAGACATTCGGATTGCTTGCAAGATAGCGGTCGAACAGCAAGAAAATGAGGTCCATTTTGCCGCCAGCTGCGCGTGAATTGACTAGATGAATCTGTCGGTCGGGCTCCTCGGCAAGAACCATATCGCGAGCCGTGGCTGCCGCGTTGTAGCTGCCCGACACGCCCTCAGAGATCGGCATGCAGATGGTCTTGTCTGCCAATTTGAAGAGCTCGGCCCACTCCCCTACGCTGGGACAAGCGCTCGAAGAAGCGTTCGTCTCCGCCTGAACAGCGCAGTTGAGCTCATGAACATCGAGCGAAAGGTCATCGACGAATTCATGCTCCCCCACTCGAATTTTGAGGGGCGCAAATGCAAAGGTGGTATGGGGCGCGGTCGGTTGCCAATCGCGGAGGTTGCAGCTTGAATCGGAGATAAGTGCCCAGCTCATAGAGGGTCCTTTCTAATCGTTCCCATTCAATTATAGCCATCTTGCAGACCGATTGGGCCGCTATCTAGTATTCAAAACTAGATAGCGGACTGCACTAAAGGCAAAAGAATGGACCCCATGACTCAAAGCCACGAGGTCCATATCCGTTTGCTTTATCTGAATACTTAGTAGCGCACGAAAATGTAGTTGTTGTTCATGCCGGCGGCAACGGAGCTGATGATAACACCCGTGTTGTAGTCAGAAGCATGAATCATCTGACCACCACCGATGTAAATGCCGGTGTGGTACGAGTTGACCACAACGTCACCGGGCTGCGGATCGGACACACGCGTCCAGCCCATAAAGGTACCCGTGGTGCCCAGGCGGCAATAACGACCAGTGAGGCAATAGCTAACAAAACCAGAGCAGTCGAAGCTGTTCGGGCCAATACCGCCCCAAGAATAGGCGCAACCAAGCTTGCTGTATGCACGCGAGACAACAGAACCGCCATCGACGGACTGGCTCGGAGCAGAAGGCGTCGGAGCCGGAGCAGGCGTGGAGGGCTGCGGCGTCGGAGCAGGTGCCGGCGTAGGAGCCGGAGTGTTGCCGCCCTGGTTGTTGTTATTGCTGGTCTGGCCACCGTTGTTGGTGTTCTCGGTCGTACCGGCAGTCTCGTTGCTCACCGTGGCCTTCTCGGCGGTGCTGGCGTTGATGCCGGCCTGCAGCGCGGCGTTGGCCTCGGCCTCGGCGGCAAGCTCGGCCTGCAGCTGCGAATCCAGGGAGTTCACGACGTTCTGGGCTTCAGCCTGCTGGGCGTTAAGCTCGTCGACCTTCTTTTGCGTGGCGGCGACGTTCTTCTCCTGCTCGGCCTGCTTATCGGTGAGCTGCTGCTTAAGCTCCTTGACCTCTTGAATGGTCTGAGCTTGCTTATCGGAAACTTTGCCGTAGTAGAACAGACGGTTGAGCATATCGCTCAGGTCGTCGACACCCGTCAGAACCTGAAGCAGGCTCAGACCGCCGGTTTTGTACTCGCCGGCGACATAGGTCGAGAGCTTGGCCTGACCATCGGCGATCTCCTGCTGCTTTTGCGTGATCTCGCCAGCAGTCTGATCGAGCGCCTGCGTCTGCGTTGCGAGCTCATCGTAAATCTGCTGGGTTTGGGTACCGATCTGCTCGAGCTTCGTACGAGCAGCGGCAAGGTCGGATGCGGTATCGGCGTAGGCAGGAGCCGCGAGGCCCAAGCCCAAAACACAAGCGAGGGTTGCCGTAGCAGCGCAGCGTGCCATGTTTTTGTGCGTGTTTGCTGTGCGCATGTAGCTTCCTTTCCAGTAACTAAGGGTAACGGCTAGTCCACCGTCACCAGGCTAAAGAGCTCCACATCGTCATCAGACGGCGTGAGCTTCTCGCGCGGGTTGAGAAACGCAAGCTCGAGGATACAACCGTAACCGACAAGCTTTGCGCCCATATCTTGCACCAGTTTACCTGTTGCTTCGACGGTTCCGCCCGTCGCGACCAAGTCGTCCAGAATCAACACGGTATCTTTAGAGCTGATAGCGTCGGCATGGATCTCAATGGAATCCGTTCCGTACTCGAGCTCATAGCTCTGGCTCACAGTCTCGCGCGGTAGCTTGCCCGGTTTACGTGCGGGAACAAAGCCGGCGCCAAGGGCTACAGCCACCGGTACGCCAACCATAAAGCCGCGAGCCTCGGGACCCACGACCTTGGTGATTCCCGTGCCGGCAAAGTGCTCGGCGAGGGCATCGGTCATGGCTTTGAGCGCCTTGGGATTGCCAAAGAGCGGCGTGATGTCTTTAAAGATGACTCCGGGCTCGGGATAGTCGGGGATGTCGACGATTTGAGATTCGAAGTCGTACATTGCATGACCTTTCAATGGGTTGCCGAAATTACAGCAGCTGTTATTTGCCCGCGGTGGCGGTGCCGGATTGCGAAGGGGCGACAACCTTGAGCGGCTTTACGAGAGAATCCTCGTGTGGAGCCGGCGCAGCTATCTCTTCGTTTTTGGCCTTGGTGGACTCGGAACGAGTGATTTCCTCATCGAGTGCATCGATGTCGGCGTCCTCGACCACGGCGTTGAGCGACTCAAAAACGCGGTTCTTGAGCAGTGCAGTGTGCACACCTTCCGTTAGGTCGTGAAGCTTCTTAAACGCACGTTCGAGCTTGGCGTCGCGCTCGTCATCGGAGGTATCCATTCCGAGCATGCTCACGAGCACCTGCTCAAACATGGAGGACTCGCGGTTGGCGGAAGACACGTACTGACGCAGGTTGCGCGGCTCGATATGGAAGCGTGACAGCTCGGAGCAGTAGCGGATGATCGGGAAATCTCGGCCATCGACGAGCTCACGATTCTGCGGACTCTTGATGATGCGAATGAGGTCGTTCTCAGCGAGCGAGCGGATAAACGAAATCTCGACGCCCAGCATATCGGGAATGGTCTCGATGGGATGCAGCTTTTGCTTAGTCTCCTTGGGCTCCGTCTTGAGCGGAACATCGGACAGCAAGCCCACCTCGTAGGCGAGCGTTGACAGGTCCGTGGCGTTTTCCAAGCGCTGCTTAATTACGTTGAGCGGCATATAGCGGGTCTTCTGCAGGTGCAGAATGACCTCCAGACGATCAACGTCCTCTTTGGAGTACTGACGGTATCCCTTAGGCGTACGATGAGGGGTAATGAGCCCCTCATCCTCTAGAAATCTAATTTTTGAGTTCGAAAGATCGGGGTATGCGCCTCGAAGAAGGTTGACGACTTGGCCGATACTCAGATAGTTGCGTTCGGCCATGCCCTATTCACCGGTTTCGATGCGCTCCGGCGTGCTCTCGTGGTAGATGAGCGTAAACGTACCGATCTGGACGGAAGAACCGTCGTGCAGCGGGGCTGCATTGACGATGGCACCGTCGACCCAGGTGCCATTGAGCGAGCCCAAGTCCTCGATGCGAGCGCCTAGGCCCTCGCGAATAATGCGGGCGTGGCTGCGCGAAACGGTCATGTCATTGAGGAAGATGCCGTTCGCAGGATCGCGGCCGATGGTGGTCACGTCGTCCTCGAGCTCAAAGGCGGCACCAGTCTGCGGACCCTTGACGATGGACAGAACGGGAGCGGTGATGCGCACGTTGGCCATAAGGTCGGGAACGGTGACGTCGCTTGAAGGCACGCGGAATACGCAGGTAGCGTCAGCAGTCTTATCATTCTGAGGCATATTGTTAACCATGTTGTCCATGACAACCCCTAACTTATCGCGGACGTGCCGCAAATAATGAACCGTACGTAATCATACCCCAACGAATCAGTCTTCGATTTCAGGGTTCAGAAAGTCGATGTCCTCGTCCTCGGGATGCGCGAGAGCCTGTTTAATGGCCGCTCCGCCCTTAATGGAGTAGATGACAGCCGTGAGCATGGAGAAGATCACGCCGCCGTACACAAAGAAGATGCCGAGGGGCACCGAGCTTCCGTTGAGGCCCGGGAAGGCCGTGAGGGTTGAAGGTAAAAGATGCAGTCCGTCAATAACGGGGAAACCGAGCAGCATGAGCGAGAAGCCGGTCATGAGCAGCGCTGTCGCAATCTTTCCGGGGAAGACGACGTCAATGGGACGAGGGTGGTAATGGCGAACGATAAGTGTGCCGATGCCCAGATAGATGTCACGGCCGATAATGAGCACGCAGACCCAGATGGGTAGCTCTCCGCGGACCACCAGTCCCAAGACGCCGGTAAACAGCAGTGCACGGTCGCAGATGGGGTCCATGACCTTGCCGAGCCACGAGACCGTCTTAGTCATGCGGGCGATCTGGCCGTCCATCCAGTCGGTGGAGGCGGCAACGGCGTAGATAACGATGGCGATGACGCGGTTGTTATCCGTCACAAACAGGTACAGAAATACCAGGGTGAGGATCAGGCGCGTAAAGGTGATGAAATTGGAGATCGTAAAGATCTTATTCGACGGGTAATCGGAAGTGCCGATAAGCTCCTTTTTGATCTTCTTTTTGATGCCCACAGGACTCCCCCGCTGGTTAACGACAAAACTTTCGATACTATACCCGTTCCGGCGATGTCTATCCAGCGCAGCCATAGAGAGTCCAGACATGTGGAGGATGCTGCTGGGTGCCACGAGGACTCTCGCGCCGTTGCTTTAACAAAAAACTCTCACAGGAAGTAGCCGCGATGGCTATGTTGGTAGTTGCAGCTACAGTTATTGTTGAGGGTGAGCAGCGCGTCGCGCACGCCGTAGAGGTAGCCGCTGATGAGCGCCCAGCGCACGCGCTCGTCGAGCGCAGCGAGGTAGAGCGTCTGCATGCCACCGCCGGAAAAGCCGACGCAGCCGAGTTCGCGCAGACTCCGCGCGCCGCGCGCCGCAACGTAGTCGATGAGGCGCATGAGGTCCCAGGTCTTCGGCATCGATGTGCACATCGAGCATCACGCCGACCATGAACATTGCGAGAAACGTATTTGCCGAGCCCACCGAAGCGGTGACGTCGAGCACCGGCGCAGAATAGCGATGCATCCCTTTGTACATGGGCACACAAGGGGATACAGCAAAGGCGACCGGAGGTCGCAATACCCTCCTGGTGAACAGCTAGCAAGGTGAGTAAAACCACACCGAACGCCGCTCACGCCAGGGCGGCGTTCACCTTTTGGTTCCACCTGCCAGCACCTCCTCTCTCGATGCCGCAAGGGTTTCTTCGTGGTGATAGACCGACACCGTTCATCGTTGTTACGGGCTCGTTCGCAAAGTCGTGAACACGCTCCCCTCTTGTTCAGCGCATAATGGTGCACCGTATGCGGCTGTGCGGTCGCACGCTAAAGGAGATGTGCCCGCATGGGCATCGAGAGAGAGGATGCAGCATGAACCTGAGGGAGAAGTACGGTGAGTGGGGCCTGATCCTGGGCGCGACCGAGGGCGTCGGCAAGGCGTTCTGCGAGAAGATCGCCGCCGGCGGCATGAACGTCGTCATGGTCGGCCGTCGCGAGGAGAAGCTGAACGTGCTCGCAGGCGAGATCCGCGAGACCTACGGCGTGGAGACCAAGGTCGTGCGCGCCGACTTTAGCCAGCCCGGCGCTGCCGAGACCGTCTTCGCCGCGACCGAGGGCCTGGACATGGGCTTCATGAGCTACGTGGCCTGCCTGCACAGCTTCGGTAAGATCCAGGACACCCCCTGGGAGAAGCACGAGGCCATGATCAACGTCAACGTCGTGACCTTCCTCAAGTGCTTCCACCACTACATGCGGATCTTTGCCGCCCAGGACCGCGGCGCCGTGATCAACGTCTCGTCGATGACCGGCATCAGCTCCAGCCCCTGGAACGGCCAGTACGGCGCGGGCAAGGCCTTCATCCTCAAGATGACCGAGGCCGTGGCCTGCGAGTGCGAGGGCACCGGCGTCGACGTCGAGGTCATCACCCTCGGCACCACCCTAACCCCCAGCCTGCTGTCCAACCTCCCCGGCGGCCCGCAGGGCGAGGCCGTCATGAAGATCGCCCTCACCCCCGAGGAGTGCGTCGACGAGGCCTTTGAGAAGCTGGGTAAGGAGCTCTCCGTCATCGCCGGCCAGCGCAACAAGGACTCCGTCTACGACTGGAAGGCAAACCACACCGAGGACGAGTACATCCGCTACATGGGCTCGTTCTACCGCGACTAGCAACTGCGGAACACACGCGCGAGGCTGCATACGGGTTCGCAGGTAGAGATGCGAGTGCGAGGGTTTCTTTGCGGGGGCGTGCGGATGCGGCGCCTGCGAGGGAACCCTCTTTTCATGGGTGGGCGCGGCGATGAACCCGTGCGCGGCACCTCGGCGCTCACCGTCGAGGGCGACCTGCCCGGCTCCCTCGCGATCTCCCTACACGGGGTTCTGCGCTCCGGCATCCTCTGGACCGTGTCTCGCTCGTGCTCAGTGGGCCGGCCGATCCGGCCCTCAGGGTATCGGATTCCCGCATTCATCCGCACATGTTCGTATGAATGCGGGAGGTGTTCGGGTGAAGTTGATATTCAAGGTGTAGACCTTTTTCTTGGTACTCCTCAAATGCGGCAGGATTTTTCGAGTTTGTAGATGCTAATTATAGAATTCAGGGAAGGCTGCTGTCACGTTCACCGTTTAAGAAGGTGCCGCTTTGAAATATCTCGTCGAGGATTGCGATAATCCGGCAGATCCCGTCCAGGACTACGCCGAAGCCAAGGAGATTATCCGCCGGGTACTCGGCTCCCACCCATCGGTGAGACAAGCCGGCATGTTCGGCTCGTTCGTCCGCGGCGAGCAGAAGGACTCATCCGACGTCGACCTGCTTCTCCAGGTCGACGGCAAGGACGCCTTCGAGATTATCGGAATCGGCCTCACCCTGGCCGAGGAGCTCGGGCGGGACGTGGACATGCTGACGACACTCCGTGGGGCCACGAGCAGTTTCATCGAGAACCTGAAAAGAGAGGGACGTCTCATCTACAGGAGGGATTAAGGAGAGGTAGGCCATGAGAACCCTTGAAGAGGCACGCCACACCCCCCCCGAAACTCGCACTGCCATCACACGGGCAATCAACACTGAATCCTGTTATGCGACATGGGCAAACGGTCACGTGCGCGATTAAAACGAATTCACTTAGCAGACTTCAAGAATGCTTTAGCACTGCAGGATGGCCATACGCGGAGCGCGGCACGCATAAGCCAAAAGCGGCATTAAAAGCCATCCCCTTCCCTGCTGAATGCGCGTCCTAGCCCATCAACCGGTCGGACCATCGCGAAGATGATCCGTGCTTCCATACTGCGATGCGATATCAAGCATCACGAATGTCCCCGCCCAACGGGGTTCTCCCCTCCGCAGGCGTTTCGGAATCCGCCCCCATCCCGAATTCCCACGCAGCGGCCGCGTTCACCGCCGACACGGGGGCCCTAGCTCCCCCGCGCCGCGGGCGCGGGCGGCGAGGTCGGATGTGAAAGCCGGACCGCAGAGGTATCGAGCGCACGCGGCCAGGGCCTCGAGGGCGCCTGGCGGGTAGGGAGATCCGAGCGTGAGGCAGGGCAACGCGCAGGCCCGCGAAAGGTTCACGAGCTCCCCCGCGACGCGGCAGACCCTCGGCTGTCCCTCGTAAAGGATGCAGAAGACACGGTCGAGGTCCGACGGTTCGACCAGGCTGTACCGGCAGTCCGCATGCAGTGCGCAGCCCCTCCCGCGCGGGTCGCCGTCCGAGTCCTCATCCGGCTCATGATGGCGCACCTCGACCCAAAGGCCCTCCAACACATCGTCGAACCCGAAATCGAGCTCCGCCTGGACGCTCTCGCCGAACGCATCGCCCAGGGCGAGCTCCGGCACCTTCGTCACACGGCCGTCCAGCCACTCAATCTCTCTCATCGCGCGCATGGTCCAAGCCCCTTCCGACACGGGATTGTCAGCTCAACCCGACCCTTACCCATACGGACGAACATAACTCGCCAGGGGAAGCCCCTGAAGGCCGTGCGCCACAACATGAGGCCGAATCCGCCCCCAGCTGGACAGGCCAACAACGAAGGAGCACACGGAACCGGCGCGGCGTTACAACCGTCCCGGCAAGCGTTTCACTTGGCCAAGTCATGATGCCGACAAACCCGGAAATGCTCCAACGGAGCGCCGAACGAGGGTAACAATATAAAGCCGTGCAACACGCGTTGGACGACCAGAACATCCCAAACAAAGGCCTGTCGGTCCCACCTTCAAGCCCAATAGCAAAATGTGCATCAGCGGATTTGCAGCGATACAAGTCTCAACCGTCACCATCACACCGCAGCGCGCCTAGTCCCACTCATCCTACTGCAAATGTCCCAGAACGAGAAAACGACCAGCTTAACATGCCAACCTTTATATCCGCACGCACGTAATTCAACTCATAAGGACCGGCTATCCCTTACCTGTGACACAATCTCAAACGCACAGAACAGAATCATCAGTCCAATCATCGCATAAGAGGCAGCCGAACCTTCAAGCACTATTCCACAAAGAACAATCTCCGCGCCGCCAATAAGAACTGTTATCAGGCGCTCTGCCTTTTTGCTCTCGCCGCTCGCATAAAAAGGCGGCAAAGCGCACAAGATCACATATAGCCCGGGAAGGGAATACAGGATCGATAGTCCAAGTCCCCCATCAACCGCAGTGCTTTGCGTAAGAATCAACTGAACCCAAACGGCAATTATCACTGAGCAGGTTGTCGATAAAAGAAGACTAGAAATATAGCACGCAACAAAGTCCCGTCGCATTCGAGCAGAGAAATCCGCGAACTCTCTTCGCCGCGTGGAAAAAATAAGGTACACAGAAATTGCAATAGAACCAATCAGAGAAAACAGCGGAACAACCAGCAATTCAAGCTTATTACCCCATCGATCAACCACACCCCCACTCCAATGAGCGGGAATTGTATCAGGGAGGACTGACCAAGCCGCCCATAGAATCAGAAATGGAAGAATAGAGAGGATGAATGATGATAACACTGCAGTAATTTTTTTTTGAGGCTCTCATCGATTCCGCATCTCCTTGCGCGCCCACATTCCACTCCGCCTTAAATCAAGTATAAATAGATGGCGCTCGGTATTATTGGCGCAATCGCGATAGCGATTACCGCCGTTGTTTCTTTAAAAATGGTAGGAATACATGTCTCCAAGAATTGATATATCGATTGACGAGCTGCCCGAAGCGTCGAGCCTTCTTGATGGACATGACTATTCGTCACAAATCATTCAGCGTATCGCCGGGGTTCCAGTAATACTCGATGCATCGGGATGCCCTCATTCCCCTTTTTTCGAAGTTGAATATGATGACAGGACGACTAGGTTTACAAGTCAAGCAAGTTAATAATCTATGTAGTCAATATAATACCGTTGAACCCGCATATCGATACCGTTCAGCCATTCGCCTCGCCCCCGCCGCGCGCATCTTCATTCAATCTGTTACTTTTAATCTAACGATTCTTTGAGGAATGCAGGTGCTTCTGAATGTACTGTCGACTTCTTCTCAAACTAATCCTAAGAGACAAGGCCGTATGGATTTCCACGCTCGTTCTTGCTGCAGCCTTTTCCGTCCCCATTGCGTTCAATTCACCCATCTACGGCCCCTTCTTTATGAAGCAGGGCATGCAGGGCTTTGTCGACGCATTCAATACGCGCGCGCCCCAGGCCAGCGGCACAGACCTATCGCCAGAGCAGCAAGATGACGCTGAGCTTGCAAGATACGCGAACGCCGCCCTCGCCGCTCAAACCGACGCCGCCTTTCTCGACTCTGCCGAGAGCTACTACGCGCTCATGGACGAGGGCTTCCAATCCGGGTCCATCGTGGGGGACCAGGAGACCAATGACGCAGAGCTCGCATATTGCCGCGCTCTGAGCAGCTCCGGCATCGCGGATATCCCGGCCTCCGCAAACGACCTGCCGTTCCTCTCCTTCCTGCCCTACGCCATTGCCCAGGCGCCGTCCTTCCTTCCCTTCATCCCCTTCCTTCTCTCGTCGATACTCGTGCTCGGCGCCACAAGGCCCGGGACCCTGGCGGCAAAGGCGCCCGTGCCCAAATTCCGGCGCCTTATCCAAACCGTGTTTTCGATAATTGGCGCGGGGACCGCGATGCTCCTCGCCGGCCTTGCGCCCGGGAGTATTTACGCCTTGGCCCTAAACGGCTTCGGGCAGATCGGATACCCGATCGCCTTCTTCCATAACGGCGCGCTCACTACCACGACCGCGGGAAACGTCTTCACGACCATACTTCTCGCGCTGCTCGCGGGTGGAACCTTGATATCCGTTTGTTCCGTCGTCCTATCGACCGCAACGAGGCGCGTCTTCGCGGGCCCCCTTACCTCCGCGTTGCTTGTCGCGGCCCCGGCATTCCCGTTATTGTCCGATTCGGCACTGGGGCATAATGCCGCGCTCGAGCTCCTGCCGCTGGCCGTGTTCTCGCCTATCGAGGCAACGGGTTACGTAGGATGCTTCCCGACAGAATTCATTGGCTCCGGTTCGGGCGGCGCATCGATGCTTGCCGTGGCCCTGGTATACGTCGCGGTCCTTTTCGCGGTCGGCGCCGTTGTGACGCGTTCGCCCAAACAGGCTGGACCCGCTAAAAAGCACCATGGGCTTGAGCTCCTGGACGTGAGCGTTGGATACGGGAGCACGACGATACTTTCGATCGGATCGCTTTCCTTGGGCCCGGGAACGGCGGCGGGGCTCGTCGCTCCCAACGGCTCGGGGAAAACCACCCTTCTTGAAGCGCTGTCGGGCCAATTTCCCACCCGCATCCGCTCGGGAAGCCTGTTGGCAGACGGAATCTACCAACGTCGATCAGCCGAATTCGCAGAACTCGTCTACCTGAGCTCTTCGGGCGGCGCGGATCTCTACCCCACGCTATCGGCCCGCGAGCACCTCTCTTTCGTTAGGGAGGCGTGGAAATCGGCCGCCGACATCGACCCGCTCTGCGACTCCCTCGGAATCTCCCCATATCTCGACAAGCCGACCCGTAAACTCTCGACAGGAATGAAGCAGCAGGTAAAGCTTGCCATGGCGATAGCGACCGGTTGCCCGTACCTCATCCTCGATGAACCGCTGAACGGCCTCGATCCGGGAAAGCGGAAAACCTCCTGCGACGCGATGCGCAGCGAGGTGGCGCGGGGACGCAGCGTGCTCATTTCAAGCCATCTGCTCGACGACCTGGCAGACCTCACCGACTCGTTCTACTTCATCGAGGCCGGCACGCTCGTGGAAAAGATCAAGTCGTCCTCGCAGACGCTCAAGCAGGAATACCTCGATACATACGAGGGAGGTGAATGACATGATAGGCAAGAGCTATGCAAAGATAGCGATTGTTGGCTTTGCACTTTGTCTTGCAATGGTGCTATGTGCATCATTTGCGAGGTTTAGGTCCGAGCAGTCGTTCATCGATGGCGCTGAAAACGGTTTTGGCATAGATGGGATGTATGTCAACGATGGCGCGACCAAGCCGTCTATGGCGATTCTTGCAGGTGAAGATATGGAATGGCAAATCTGTAATGACGATGGCTCTTGTCTGAGTGGTCGTTTGGCCGCAACGAGCGACCCGAACTCGTTCGATCTTCTCGACAATGATGGAGCGGATTGCGGTTCTGTTCACCTTTCATATGCATCGCGAGACGGGATGGACGGCATTCTCTATGTCTCCCACGAGACTGGCGATTTCAAGATGCGTAGGACTAACCGAGTGCCGGCTTTTTTCGAGGAGTGAGAATTCCCGTCGGTCTGCCGATCAGGCCGCCGGGGTATCGAACCCCGCATTCATCCGTACACACGGATGAATGCGGGAAGTGTCCGGATGAAGTTGATAATCAAGGAAACAAAGCCGTTCTGCCTGGGACGGCTTTGGCCTGGACTTTAACTACAACATCGCAATCGACACTTATCAGCTCGCGCAACGCGCATGGCCAAATCTCGAACGCTGGTGCATGGAGGACCTTCGAGATTAACTGGACATCCAAAACGACGACGCACACCGCGTGCTCGCCGACTGCGAAGACGAGATGGCTGTCTACAATGCGATCAGAAACGGCGTGAAGTCCGGAGAGCTTTCTGTGGAACCGCCGCGCCGTCGCGCGAGCCGACCGGGCAACCCGGGCAATCTGGTCCCGGCTCTCCCGGTCGCATTCCTACGATATCGCCCCTAAATCACCAATGCGTCAGATAAAGAATGAGGCAATGGCTGTGACCACGCCTACGGCAGATGCAACGACTGCGCCCTTTTTCCTCTCCTTTAGTCCGACGAATAGGGTTGCCGTAAAGTAAAGGGCGGAAATGCAGGCTATGGCAAGCGAAACGAGTTCCTTGGGCGGTTTCAGCAAAAGGTCGCTAGCAAAGAGTAATGCAAGCAGGGCAAAGCCGATTGTGGTCAAGTATCTCGATTGAGTTTGCGACAGCATGGCAACTGCCTTTCAGAACATGCAAGTGAAAAGTCGGTACGATGTCATTGCGGTTGCAAACAAGCCGCCGCCGGGACCGGTTGTCACGAGACCGGCGATAACGCATTTTCTCGGTTTCCAGCTCATGACAGACCCCTCTCTCATGGTGCAACGTATACATTATGAGATATACACATTTTGTCCTATAAGCCCCAAGGATGACGATTCCAATACGGACGACGACACCAAAACCGGCATCGACGGCTCCATGGACGATTCGGATTCCAAATAGGCCCTGTTAGTTGAGCCACTTCTTTGCCGGTGTCGTATACGAGACCGCTATACCCGCGGCAATTGCCATCAGGCAGCTCGCGATGAATCCGAACTCATACTTCAAAACGTTTGTTGCGGTCAGGGCGATAATCAACACTGTCAGAATTTGCAGAATTATCGTTATTGCGAAGAGATTGATTCCTTGTTTGGCCGAAGTCGCTGAATGAGTTTGGCTTCGTTGATTCAGGTTGAGGCAGACAAGGAAAGCGACCAGTTCGCTTGATAAGGGGCCGACTACATAGAAAAAGATTGCGTCAATGAAGCCAATAGTGTTGTAAGTGTTGTAAGTTGTTTCGCCGGAAAACACAGCGTATAAAGCATATCCAAATCTTGGCTGATTCATGTATGAGTCCGAAAAGACGAAGAGCGTCAATATTGCTACTACCAGAAGTGCATTCAGGGCAAATCGTTTGCTTTTCATCGATCGCTCCTTCCGGCTGAACTTTATTATGTAATTATACAGCAGTCATTTGTTATTCAAAGAATTTGACTGTCTTAAATAACATGCACTTTCGCTGGAGGGTCGCTGTTTGGCGGCCCTCTTTTTTGCACAGGCGCAGTGGGATGGTAATATCGGGCGGGAGTCAGCCGCTCTGATAGAATCGTCCTTGCTGTCGGCAGCCCTCGTGCCGGGCAGAGCCCTCCATTTGATGGGAGGTGATGCCCATGACCGATTTCACCGAGCTCGTGAAGCTCCTGACCGCTATGGTCTCGCTCCTCACGGCCCTTGTCGGCCTTTCCAAGGCACTCAAGACGATATGAGAAAGCCATTTGGGTCGCCTCCCCCGCGGCGCAGCTTCTTTCCGCGGGCTCGGGATGCCACAATGGGCTTTGAGTATCGGCCCGTGCGGTAGCCCTTACCGCACCTGCGGGGAGGAGGCTTCCCATGCCCCATGTTACCTCCATCGGCCTGGACGTCCACGCGCGATCGGTCGCCGCCGCGGCGTTCAACCCCTTCACCGGCGAGGTGGTGCACCGTGACTTCGGGACGGACGCCGCCGAGATCGCGGAGTGGGCCCTCGGGTTCGAGGAGCCCAGGGCCTGCTACGAGAGCGGCCCCACCGGCTTCCACATGGCGCGCGAGCTGCGCGCGCTCGGCCTCGACTGCGCCGTGGCCGCCGTCTCCAAGATGCAGAGGCCGGCGGCGGACGCGCGCCGCAAGAACGACCGGCGCGACGCCGAGTTCATCGCCCGCATGCTCGCCACCCACAACATCGTGGAGGTCCCGCTGCCCGATGCGGCCGTCGAGGCCGCCCGGGACCTCGACCGCGCCCTCGACGACGCCACGGTGGAGTACCGCCGCGCCAGGCAGCGCCTCAACATGTTCCTGATCAGGCTGGGCCACGTCTGGGACGAGCGCAGCGCCGACGGGACGAGGAAGGGATCCTGGACGCGCGCCCACTGGAGGTGGATATCCGGGATCAGGCTCGAGGGGCCCCAGCGCGACGTGCTCGAGTACTACGTCACGGCCGCGAGGTGCGCGGAGTCGGACCGCCGGCAGCTCGAGAAGAAGGTGCTCGCCCTCGCCCGGACCGACCGGTGGCGCCCGGCCGTCGAGGCGCTCTCCTGCATCAAGGGAATCGACACGCTGACGGCCTTCAGGCTCGCAGCCGAGGCGGGCTCCTTCACGAGGTTCCGGACGGCCCCGGCCTTCGCGAGCTGGTGCGGGCTGGTCCCGTCGGAGCGCTCGAGCGGCGAGACCGAGCGGCGCGGCGGGATAACCAAGACGGGCAACCGGCTCGCCAGGACGGCACTGGTGGAGTCGGCGTGGCACTACCTGACGTGCACGCCCCGCCCGAAGGCCCCGGCGCCCGATCTCCCAGACCCAGCAGGCGAGCTCGCGCGCGACGGCGGCGTTTGCCTTGCACGGGCTCTTGCCCGCCGCCGCCAGCGCCTCGCGGCGGCGGCAGAGCCTGGCGGTGCAGTCGTCGGCGCG
>CABUTN010000026.1 GCA_902494565.1 uncultured Collinsella sp.
GGTTAAGTTTGCTGCTCTACAGTCCTGCGCAAGACGGAAAGCACATTAAGTGCTTTCCTTTGCGTGCGGAACTCGCGACAAACTTAACCCCCGCCCTCAGCCCCGGAGACCCTCCCTGCCGTCACTTTGTCCAAACAGTTCTTGCTCCTCGCCGCTTCCGCGGCTCGAGGCCCCCGTTCTCCGCGGTGGGATTGGTCTGATTATTCTTGTTGAAACTCGGCCTTTGGCTCATAAAAAACGGGAGATGCGGTTTTACATCCCCCGTTTTTGTTGCGGTTAGTCTAGGTCAATAAACTTGGTGCTTAGGATCTTGCCGTCTTTGACGAGCATTCTGGCCATGG
This sequence comes from uncultured Collinsella sp., assembly GCA_902494565.1. Taxonomy (GTDB): domain Bacteria; phylum Actinomycetota; class Coriobacteriia; order Coriobacteriales; family Coriobacteriaceae; genus Collinsella. Next base: position 342 of record CABUTN010000026.1, read on the forward strand.
TGGGGCCTCGGGTGCCTCTGGGGTAGCTGGCGCTGCCCGGGTTGAGGACTAAGCAACGGCCCACTTGGGCTTCTTTGGTTACGTGGGTGTGACCGTTGATGGCTACGTCTACGGATCCCACCGGAAGGTCTTCGCGGTAGTGGGCTACGGCGAATTTGAGGCCTTCGTAGGTAAAGAGCGCAAGACGGTCTACATCGGGGCCGTAGTCGCGGTAGTAATCGTTGTTGCCCAGTACGGCCCGCACGGGGGCGATGGTGCATAGGTGCTCGTAGTCTATCTCTGACGTGAGGTCGCCGGCGTGGATGATCAGGTCTGCGCCCTCAAGCTCATCCAAGAGCGCAGGCGATAAATAGCCGTGGGTGTCCGAGATGATGTCGATGCGCTTGGCGCTTGCACTGTTCATGGGATCCCTTCCGCAAAAAACGATTCGGCAGATACATACAAAAAAGGCCCCACAACTCCGCAGACGATGGGTCTACAGGGCTGCGGGGCCAGTGTGCTAGAGACTCAGGGCCTTCTTGAGCGGCACGACGCGGCGGCGCGAAACCGGCACGCGTTCGTCGACGCCCGTAATGCCCAGCTGGATGGCGCCCGAGGGCACCGTCTCGACGTCCGTGACGCACGCCAAGTTGACGATATAGCGGCGGTGAACACGGAAGAAGCCAAAGTCGCAGAGCTTGGCCTCAAACTGCGCCAGCGAGGTCGTCGACAAAAAGCGATCATCGACGGTATAGATGCAGGAGTAATCGTCCTTGGCCATGATAAAGCGAATGTCGTCCACGGGAATGAGCACCTTGCGGCCGCCCTTTTCCACCGGGATACGCTCGATGGTCACCTTGCTGTCCGCAACCGGCTTGGCGCGTTGCATGACCTTCTCGATCGCGCGATCCAAGCGAGCTTCCTCGACCGGCTTCATCAGATAATCGACGGCATCCACGTCGAATGCCTCGACCGCATGGTCACTATACGCAGTCACAAACACGATCGCCGGCGGATTTTTGAGCTTATGCAGCGCCTCGGCAAGTTGCAGGCCCGAGGCACCGGGCATCGAGATATCGAGAAACACGACATCCACGCGACTTTCCATAAGCATCTCGATGGCGGAGCGGACGCTCGACGCCTCCGTGATCGTGCCGATCTTGCCCGTTTGCTCGAGCAGGAAGCGAAGCTCCGAGCGAGCCGGCGCCTCATCATCCACAATCATCGCACGCAGCATAGGGATAAAACCTTTCGTCAACTAACTACGCCGGGCATCCGTCGCATGACGTTGAGCCCGTAGCCTTTTATTTTACTCTTGAATGTCGAAGATGCTCTCTGACAAATCAAGATGAAGGAGCACTTTGGTGCCCTTGCCCGGCGCCGATTCAACACGCGTATAGGAGTGCGGCCCATAAAAGCGATGGATGCGCTCCGAAATATTGTGCATGGCCACACCGGCGCCGCCACCCTGGGGAGAGCTGGCGTCGGGACGGGCAGAGCGCTCGTCAAACAGTCTGGCGGCGGTACCCTCATCCATGCCCACGCCATTATCGGCCACGGCAATCAAGATTGCATCCTCGCCGTCTTGGTGAACGGTCACGTCGATCCTCAGGGCGTCGTCATCGCCCATACCATGACGTACGGCGTTCTCGACAATCGGCTGGATCACGAACGCCGGCACCAGCGTATCTTCCACGTCCTCGGACACATCGAACGTCGCAAGCACGCGGTCCTCGCCAAAGCGGGCCTTCTCAAAGGTAAGGTAGCGCTTGGTCTGTGCAACCTCGCGCGAGACCGGAATAAGCGATCCCGAGTTGTCGAGCGTGGCACGATAGAACGATGAGAACTCACGAAGCAGTTCGCGGGCCCGCAGCGGATCGGTGCGCGTAAACGATGCAATGGTGTTCAGCGTGTTGAACAGGAAGTGCGGGTTAATCTGCGCCTGCAGCGCACGCACCTCGGCGCGCGCCGTGAGTTCCTTTTGCACCTCGAGCTCGTGGATAGCGAGCTGCGTGGACAAGATCTCGGCAAAGCCCGAGGCAAGCGCGTACTGGGTACGGTCGACGGCGCGCGGGGTCTTGTAGTAGAACTTGAGCGTGCCGACGGTACGATCGCCTACCTTGATGGGGGCGATAATGCCGGCGGGAACTTGGTTGTGCGAGCCGTCCGAGCCCACGACATCCACCATACGGTTGAACGACTGCACGATGCCATGTTCGATAACGTAGCGTGTGGCAAGCGTGTGGATGGGAGAATCTGGCAGTAGTTTTTCCTCAAACTCTCCCGCGCAGGCAAGCACGTTGCCCTCGTCGGTGATGGCCACCGTCATGGCGCGCGTCTCGGGCAAAATGCGCCGGCACACCAAACGCGCCGACTCCTGCGTCAGACCGCCCTTAATGTCCTCGAGCATGGCCGAGGCCACCGAGAGCGTCTCCTCGGTGTACTGGGAGCGCACCGAATCGGGATTGAGCGTCAAAAAGATAAAGATGCACAGAAAGATGCACAGCAGCGCGCAGGCAATCACCGTGGCGATCGGCTCGATACCGGTCACCAAGGCAAAAATAAAGTACACCAGCACGCAAATGGCGCAGGCAACGGCAATGATGCGAAAGATTGATATTGAACTATCGCGCTGGGCGCGGCGGTCGATCATTCGGCCCCCTCCAGGATACTGATCAGTTGTGCGTCACGCCAAAGCCCGTCCATGATCTTGGGCCAAAAGCTCTGGAAACGCAGGTAGCTTGCAGCGTTTTGGCGCGCATAGGCCTTTGCCTCGCCGATACCATGGCGCCAGATGCGCAGGTAGCCCTCATGCTCGCGGGTAAACACGCTGCGGACCATAGCGGTCTTGCGCACGCGGTCGTCGAGCTCGCGCGAAATCCACGGGCCCGGGTAGGGCATGAGTGATGCCGCCGTAACGGGAATGAGTTCCTTTTGATGCGCGGCGAATGTCAACTTGGCCCGTTCGTAGTACCAACGGTATACATCCTGCATAAAGCGCGGTGAGCGCTTTTCGGACTCCGGAGGCAGATGGCGCACGGTCCACTCGTTATCGAACCACACGTCGTAGCCAAACATGCGCATGTTAAAGAGGTAATCCAAGTCCTCGCCGCGGGTGATAAACGGGTCAAAGGCCACACGCGTAAAGGCGCGGGCGTGCAGGGCCATCAGGCCGCCGCACACGTAGTTGGAGCGCGAGATGCGGGTGCCCGAGAGCGCCTTTTTCATCCAACGGTTGAACTCGATGCGCTTGGTCCACCAACGATGGCAGATGCCCGCCTTGTCCGTGGGAGCCAGCGGCGAGCCGTCGCGATCGTAGAAATAGCCGCTCTTGACCAAGATCGGCAAGCCCTGACGCGTCTGCTGCCCCAACGCATAGGTCGCGCGCTTCATAAAGTCGGCGTCGATGACAGTCTCATCGTCATCCAAAAAGATAACCGCGTCATGACCCAGCACAGCGGCACAGGCTAGCCCCATGTTGCGGATGGCACCGTAGCCTCGCAGGCTCACGCACTCGCCCGAACCCTTGGGCGCGATCTGAGCAACCCGGTCTGCGATGCGCGAGGCCTGGGTGTTGGTGACAACGGTGACCTTGAGCGTGGGATGCGCGTCGACGATCTCGTGCACGCGCAGCGACACATCGGCTGTGGCAGAAACGGGACAGACCACCAAAAGGATGATGCGCGGGATGTCACGTACCTGCTCAAGCGAGGCCAGACAGCGGTCGAGTTCGGGATTGTCGGCGTTGAGTCGCGTCGAATGGTCATAGGTGCCAGGGGCGTTTGCGCAAGCGTCATCGCCCGCCCAATACGTTGGAATCACGACTGTGGCGTTCATGCCTTACCCTCCCTGCAACACAAAAACGGGACGCCGCCAAACACAGGCGACGCCCCGCGACCTAGCTGATTCCATCATACCCACTTGGGCAAATCATTGTTCGAAAGTCAGAATGTTTATTGCGGATAACCCCAAAAGAGTATCGCGGCGGACGCAATTACCGGCAAGTTCCTATGCGGCCTGCTCTGCCGTCTGAGACATGCGGGACAGACGGACCAGCAGCACAAAGCCAACAACCAGCAGAACGCCAATAGAAAGGACGCCCAGCGACGGGTTGCCGGTCAGGGAGGTGACAACCGACACCAGGAAGGTGCCCATAACGCTTGCGTAACGGCCAAAGATATCGAAGAAGCCGTAGTACTCGTTGGACTTTTCCTTGGGGATGATGCGGCCAAAATAGCTGCGGCTGAGCGCCTGCACGCCACCCTGGAACAAGCCGACCAAAATGGCGAGCACCCAGAACTCAAAGGCGGTCTTTAAGAAAAACGCGGCAAAGAGCACGATGCCCATATAGGCGGCGACGGCCACCAAGATCATATTGAGTGTGCCCACGCGACCGGCGAGCTTGCCGTAGATGATGGCGGACGGGAAGGCCACAAACTGCGTAACGAGCAGAGCCAGCACCAGTTGGGTCGAGTCGATGCCCAGAGCCGATCCGTAGCTGGTTGCCATGGAAATAACCGTGTGCACACCGTCGATGTAGAAGAAAAACGCGATCATGTAGACCAGCACGGTCTTGTTGTGGGCGATTTCGCGCATGGTGTGTCCGACCTCGGAGAACACGCCGCCCACGATGTGGCCGATGGTATCCTGGGGACCGCGCTCGCGACCGTACTTTTGCTTATAGGTGCGAATGAGCGGCAAGGTAAAGATAAGCCACCAGGCGCCAGTGATGACAAACGACAGACGCGTTGCCAGCATGGTGGGGACGCCAAGAGCGGGGCCACCCATGATAAGTGCCAGACAGATGATAAACGGCACGGTGGAACCGATGTAGCCCCAGGCATAGCCCGAGCTGGACACGGCGTCCATGCGCTCGTCGGTGGTAATGTCGGGCAGCATGGCGTCGTAGAACGTCATAGAAGAGTTAAGGCCGATGGTGCACAGCACGTACACGGTCAAAAATGCCATGGCGGACATGGGGATAGCCTGCGCCAGGCAAAGAACCAGGCCCGTGAGGAAGAAGCCCAAGAAGAACTTGATCTTGTTGCCGGCGTAATCGGCAAGCGCGCCCAGAATGGGCATGAGCATGGCAATGACCAGCGAGGCAATCGTCTGCGCGTTGCCCCAGGCGACCACCAGGTCTGCCGAGGAAGCACCGGTATTGATGGCGTTAAAGTAGATGGGCACCACCGAGGTATTGAGCAGCACGAGGGCCGAGTTGCCCACATCGTACATAACCCAGTTACGCTCGAGCTTGGTGTATTTCATGGACAGGGCCCCTTCGTATTCGCCCGGTATGCAGTTAGTTCATCGTACCCCAATTGTCCAGAAGCACCGGTAAGGATTCGGCAAAGGGGCACGCACAGGCCCTATTCCTCGCGGTCGAACTCCTCATCGGCTTCGAGCACGCGACCGCTGTAGTTGACGTGACTGGTCACGGCATCCATGTCACCGGTCTCGATAAAACGTGCGACCGTACACTCGTAATCGACCAGCGCGCGATCAAAGACCTCGGGGAAACTCTCGTTCGAGACCTCGTCGGTAAAGGGATTCTTCCATGTCAGATGGCCCAGGTTACCGGTGCGCTCGGGCAGCTCCGTCGTCACGCGATGGGCAAGGCCGTCGAGCAGAGAGTAGTCGTGCACCAAGCCCTCAACCAGCGAGATCGCGCGCGTCTTTGCGGAGCCGGCCGGCTCAATCGCGCGGTAAAGTCGCTGCATATTGGCAACGGCAGCACCGTACTCCCCTGCCGGAATGTCAATGCCGTACACGCGTCCGGCAACATAGCTCATCAGCACGCCGGCCACGCGATTGATGCGATCGGTGGTGACGATCTCGCCCGCCGGCGGGTAATCGTCGACCGTAGCGCCATCGCGTTTAAGCTGCAGCATCAGCACATCCAGGTCGCTCTCGATCACGGCATGGACCTGACTGCTCGAATTCTCAAGCTCTGAATCGGACTCCACGATGCCAAACTGCTGCTCATAGACAAAAGGATGGGCGTTGCGGTCGAGCACGTAATGAGACAGCAGGCCCAGCGCAAAGGCACGACCCAAGCTGGCGTCGCGCGGCAGCAGATGCGACACGCCGTCGCGCAGGCACGCGAACTGGCGAGACATGCGCGACCGATGCATGACCTGCGCCAGCAGCGTGCAGTTGGAAACACGCGGTGTCAGAATGTGAAAGAAAAACGGGTCGGGGCCTTGGTTGCCCAAGATAAAGGCAATGCGCTCTTCATCGGACGTGATGACGCCCTGCGGAAGACGGTCGATGCTTTCCTCGCCAAACAGATGATGGGTGATAAGCGCGGGCATAATGATCCTTTCGATTTCATTCGATGCCACCCATTATGCCCACCGCGCGCCCATGCCAAACCTGCGATGGTAAACGACGGCACGCAGACCGTCTACGCAAGCCCCAAGTGTGCTTTAACCTCGGCAGCGCGACGGCGGGACACCGGCACCGTCGAGCTCACGCGGTCAAGCCTGAGCTCCATCAACCCCGTGGAGCCAATCTCAACATTGTGCACGTCTTCCAAATTGACCAGATAGCTGCGATGAACGCGAATGAAGCCCTCGGAGCCCAAGCGACGCTCGAGCGAAGAGATCGACTCATTGATCAGGTACGTTCCCTCGGCGCAGATGGCGTTGCAAAAATCGGCGCGCGCCTCAAAGTAGCAGACGTCTGCGGCGGGAATGAACACCTTTTTGCCCCCGCGGTCCACCGTCAGACGCAAAGGCTGGCGCGGAGCGTGGATAACACGGCGTACACCCAAGGCTGCCTCGATCTTGTCGAGTGCCTTTGACAGGCGTGCGTCCTCGACCGGCTTGACGACATAGTCGACCGCATCGAGGTTATACGCATCGGCGGCAAACTCGGCAAACGCTGTCACAAACACAACCACCGGCGGCGTCTTTAGGTTCTGCAGCGTCTCGGCAAGCTCAATTCCCGAGCGACCGGGCATGGTAATGTCTAAAAACAGCACGTCGGGCTTGTTCGACAGAATCGACTCCACGGCTTCGGTGACATTGCCCGCCTCGGCAATCTGGCCCACACGCGTATCCTTTTCCAACAGATAGCGTAGCTCAGCCCTAATGGGAGGCTCGTCATCAACCACCAAGATATTCCAGCCTTCGGACATATGTGCTTCCCCTCTTTTTCTCTCAATCCAACCGCGTGCTACGCCGTCAACGGCGCGGGCTCATGCGGCTCGCCGTTCAGCTCGACGATGACCTGCGTTCCCACGCCCTCCTGGGACTTCACGCGCATGCCGGAATCTTCTCCGTAAAAGAAATGGATGCGCTGAAGCACGTTGAAGAGCGCCAGGCCGCAACCTCGCTTGACGGAGCCGTCGGCGGTAATGCTCTCGGGCTCCTCTCGGCGATGCTGCTCAAACAGATGCGCGCAGACTTCTTCGCTCATCCCGATGCCGTCATCTTCGACGATGATCTCCAAGCCGTCATCGGTCTCAAAAGCCCTAACACGAATAGAAAGCGGCTCGGTCTCGCGCTGCGCATGCTTGATGCAGTTTTCGAGCAACGGCTGCAAGATAAACGGCGGCACCATGCAATCGCGCACCTCAAAGTCGATATCGACCGAGACGCGCAGACGGCCGTCGCCATACCGGGCCTGCATAAGATTGATATAGCGAGTGCCCTGTTCCACCTCGTGCTCGAGCGTTGTGAGGGTATCGGAATCAGAAAGCGTCTGACGGTAGTAATTGGAAAAGTCGATCAGCAGCGACCTGGCCTTGTCCGGCTCGGTACGTACGAGCGACACGATGGTGCTGATGGTATTGAATAGAAAATGAGGATCGACCTGCGATTGCAAGGCGCGCAGCTCCACGCGGGCCGTAAGCTCGTCCTGGCGCTCGAGCTCAAAGCTCGCAAGCTGCGTGGAAATGAGGTCGGCAAAGCCCGAGGCAAGCGCCGTCTGGCGCATATCGATGCTGCTCAGACGGGGATAATACAGCTCGAGCGTGCCCACGCAATGCCCGCGCACGGTAAGCGGTGCAACAATACCGGCGCGCAGGCGCGGAAAGTAGCCACCCGTCTCGGTCGAGGCATCGCGCGAGAACACGCTTTGCTCACCGCTGTTGATCACGTTGAGCGTAGTCCGCAGCACCACCGGAGTGCCCGCGGGGCATTTTGCCGAGTCCTCGCCCCAGCTTGCCAACACCTGCTTGCCGTCGGTAAAGCAGATGGCAGAGGCGATAGTTTCGGACAGGATGATCTTAGAGGCGCCCAGGGCAGCTTCGGGCGTAAGGCCGCGCGACGTGTAGGCGAATATTTTCGACGCGATGGCGAGCGTGCGGTCGGTAGCGCTCGATGTGAGGTCGTCGGGAACGACAAAGACGTACGAGAAGAAGAAGCACAGCATGACCAAGCCGGCAATGACGACAACGGCCGGAACGGGATTGGGATTATCGGTTAGATCCCAGATGAGCAGCAGGATAAGCAGCGGAACGACAATACCGAGCAAGATGGCTTGAACCACATGCTGAGCGGTACGAAAGACCTTGGTAGAGTTGTAGCTCTTGCCCAGAATCAGCCTATTGAGATCCACCGTCATCTCCTTCTTACTGACGCACCCCATAGCAATAAAGAGGGCCGCAAGCGACCCTCTCCATTGCATTATGCAATCAAATACTGTGTTTTACATCAAGCCATCGATGAACGGTAGCTTAGGCGCTGTACTTGTTTGCCTCGCCGAAGGTGCCGCCCTCGACAATCCAGCCGTCCTTCATGATGACGTCCATGTTGTCGGTGTTGAGCACGTGGATGTCGGCGGCGACGTCACCGTTGACGACCAGCAGGTCGGCGCACTTGCCGGCCTCGATGGAACCGGTCTCGTCCTCGATGTGGCACATCTTGGCACCGTTGAGGGTGGCGCAGGTGATGGTCTCGACCGGGGTGAAGCCGATCTTGTCGACGAACTCGTACATCTCCTCGATGGAGCAGGTGCCGTACGGGGTAACGAAGGAGAAGGAGTCGGAGCCGATCGTCATGACGACGCCGCGCTTCTTGGCCTCGCGCAGGCAGTCGTAGTTGCGCTGCAGCTCCTTCTCGACCAGGGTGCCCTCGTACTTGTCGTGCAGCTCGGGGACGTAGACGGGCGGATAGGTGGCGTACCAAGTGGGCAGGAAGGCGATCGTCGGGGTGAAGAAGGTGCCCTGCTCGGCCATGAGGTCCATGGTGCGCTCATCGATATCGAAGCCGTGAATCAGCTGCTCGCAGCCAAAGCGAACGGAATCGTAGGCAGCGGCGTGGTTGTTGTAGCAGTGGCTCCACACGGGGATGCCGACCATCTTTGCCTCTTCGACCACGGCCTGGATCTCCTCGGAGCAATAGTGCTGGTCGCGACCGGAGTCCCAGCGCCAGATGCCGCCACCGGTAGCCCAGATCTTGATGGCATCGGGGTTCTCGCGCAGGCGACGACGGACGGCCTTGCGCAGATCCCAAGGACCGTCGACCTGGTCGCCCCAGGGATGGGATTCCTTGTTGAGCTCCTGGGTGCAGTGGTGGGAGTCACCGTGGCCGGCAACGCGGCAGAAGCCCAGGCCGGTGGCCAGAACGCGCGGGCCCTTAAAGACGCCCTTGTCGATGCAGTCGCGAACCTGGATACCAAAGCGGCCGATCTCGCAGACAGTGGTGAGGCCGTGGGTGAGGCAGTCGTAGGCCTGCTTGACGGCGACGGCCTGCTTCTCGAGGAGCGGCTGCATAACCCAGTCGGTGTCATCGTCGGTCAAGTTGCCCGAGAAGTGCAGGTGGGTGTCGATCAGGCCGGGAAGGACGGTCTTGCCGGCGGCGTCGATGACCTCTACGCCCTCGGGAAGGTCCTGTATAGTGCCGGCGTACTCGATCTTGCCGTTGTCGTCGACGAGAACGAGGGAGTTCTCGACCGGATCGGCACCGGTACCGTCGATGAGCTTGCCGCCAACGATTGCATACTGAGTGGACATGGTTCCTCCTTATGGATCCATACAGTGGGTGAGGCCGTGTTGGGTTAAGGCCTCACAAAGCTACCCAAGTGATGCCGGGTTCGGTGCACGGAAGAGAGGGTCCCGCGCACCCGATCCGCCCCGGCTAGGCGTTACTTTTTGCGGGAATTGGTGAAAGCCATGAGGGCCAAGCCAATAGCCAACCAGCCGATCACGATGCTCCACTCCACCATGTTGAGGGAGGCGGGAGAGAACGGGATCACGAGCAGGCCGATGATGATGGCGCAGGCAGCGATAGCGAGGCCGATGCCAAACTTGCCGCCGGGCACCTCGTAGGGACGAGGCAGGTCGGGCTCGGTGAAGCGCATGCGCAGGCAGGCGAGGGCGACCATGCCGCAGGAGAAGATGAAGGCGAGAGCCGACACGTTGGTCAGGGGGATGAGCATGTTCTTGCCCAGGAACGGACCGATGACGGTGATGACGCCCAGAACGACGCAGGCGAGCTTGGGAGCGCCGGACTTGGGGTCGACCTCGGCGAACTTCTCGGGCAGTTGGCCCTTGCGGCCCATGGCGAGCATGATGCGGCTCGTGGCGCCGTAGAAGGAGTTCATCGGGCCCATGGGTCCAAGCGTGGCGATGACGAGCATGGCCAGGTACAGAAGCATGTTGATGCCCTTGAGGCAGGCAAGCGCGGGAACCGGGCTCTTAACAAACTCATGCCAGTCAAGGATAGTGCCAAACGAGTAGATGCAGACCATGTAGAAGCCGCCGGCGGCCAGCAGGGCCAGGGAGATGATCTTGCCGAACTTGTTCCAGTTGAGGCCCTCGGCTGCTTCCTCAGCCTGCTGAGGAATGGTGTCGAAACCGGCGTAGAAGAACGGGGTCAGAACCAGGACCGACACGATGCCGGCGAACAGGCTGGTGCTCTCGGTAGCGGCCTTGCCGCCGCCAGCGCCGGCGACCTGGGAGAACACAGGCATGGCGTTATCCGGCGAGCCGGTGAACAGCGAGACGCCCATGGCGAGCAGCATGCCGCAGAGCAGGGCCTTGGTCAGGAAGGCCTGGAGCTTGGCGGCCGAGCTGGCACCGCGAAAGTTGAGGAAGATGACGTAGACCGCAAAGCCGAGCGCGATCAGCGTCGGGAACAGGTAAACGTCGGCCCCCAGGATGGTGTAGAGCTTGACGGCGCGCAGCCACTCAAGACCGGGCAGGCTGCCGAACATCTCGGACACGAGGGTCGAAATGGCGATGGCCTCCCACGGGCACAGGATGCCGTTGCCCAGGGCCAAAAGCCAACCGGTGATGTAGCTCAGCGTACGGCCAAAGCTACGATCGACATACTCGACGATGCCGCCCGAGATGGGGATAGCAGCCGTGAGCTCACCGAAAACAGCTCCGACGGGCACGAGGAAGATTGCACCCAAGAGGAATGCGATCATAGCGGGAACGGGACCGCCGCCCACGACCATCCAGTCGCCGACCTGCAGAACCCAACCGGTACCGATGATGGCACCGAAACCGATGGTGAAGAAGTTCCAGAGCGAAAGCGTTTTCTTCATGCCGCCGTTATCCTCGACTGCAACTTCTGCGTTCTTGTCCGCCATTGTTCCCCTCCTTTCCTTTTTGACGCCCCTTGACGTCACCCCTTGCGCGGTCTGTTTTGCCGCGCTCTTTTATTTCGTGGCTTTAAGATACGGCCTTGGCGCAGCAGCTCCGCTTGTAGCTCGACCGAAGGCAGAACTGCAAAACGAGCGGCGCCGTTTTTGGGACGAACGGCGGGAGACGTCATTCGTCTTGGACGCTTTCATCTTGTCTGCTTTTGAATGCCTGTTGCCGCGACGCTTGACGCGCGGCGCGGCAACGTTCATACCATTTGTCAGGCTTTTGGCGCACATACCCATGTGTCGTGCATCTTTTTATGTAGGATAGACAAGTTACACATGAGGCAAGGTGATTCGAATGGCATACGGATACAATGACGGCGACCAACGGCCACAAAGCGTGCGCCTTGCCGGCCGCACCACGCCAACGCCCAGAAGCACCTCCGACAACGACAACCCGCAGCGCCCCCAAGAGCAACTCGGGGCTTCTTCGCGGCAACAAAGCCGTACCGTGCAGCAGTCAGACCGCGTGAGCACGAGCGCACGCCAACGCCAGACCGACACATCGCAGCCACGCCGCTACGATCGCCGTACGACCGACTACTACGTTAAGCGCTCCTTTTCGCGACCTCAACGCGATCGCGGCAATTCCGCCCCTCACCCCGCGTCGCACACCACAAGCCACGCGCTTCCGGCCCGCCGCCTACGCCTTGCGCTTTGCTCCATCGCCGCCTGCCTCGTCTTTGTGTTTTTGGGATCCTGTATCTCCCACGGATCAGCCGGTCTTGAGCCCACTGCCGAGGACAAGCTGCTTAAAGCTTCCGTCGCACCCGGCTACTCATTTGCTTTTTCGACCCCGCGTTCGCAGTGGAGTGCCGGCACCATGCCCCACATCTACCAAATTGACCCCGCATGGTCGGAGCTGCCCTATGCCGGTGGCACTATTCGCGAAAACGCTTGCGGTCCTACCTGCCTCACCATGGTCTATATCTTTAAGACCGGCCATACCGATAAGACGCCGGTCGATATATGCGCGCTGGCCGAAGCCGGCAACTACGCCCCCACTGGTGCCACCGAGTGGTCGTTTATGACAGGCGGTGCGTGGCAGCTGGGGCTCAACGGAACACAGCTCTATAACGATCGCGAATCGATTACCCAAGCACTTCGCTCGGGTGCGCCCGTCATCGCCGCAGTGCGCCCCGGTACGTTTACCAACGTAGGCCACTACATCGTGCTCTACGGCATCGACGATGCCGACCAGATTGGCGTCTACGACCCCAACTCGGCCAGCCGCAGCGCCCGCCGCTGGGGCGTCGTAGAGGTCCTCAACGAAATCGAAGCCATGTGGGCCTACTACTAGTCATTGGGGACAGACTTAAATGAGTGGTCATTGGGGACGCTCTTGTTTGACTAGTCGTTTAAGAACGTCCCCAATGACTAGGTGAATAGCAAAAGCCCCGCAGCCGGAGCGGACTGCGGGGCTCATGAAGAGAGGCTAGTTTGCGGGCGCCTTGCCCGACGCCCACGAGAGAGGCAACAGAGTAGAGGCTACTCGTGGATGCGGGTACCGGAGAGGCCAGCCATGGTCTCGGCAGCCTTGTCCAGGGCGCCGATGATGCAGGTGCGGCCCTTGCGCGAACGGGCGAACTTGATGGCAGCGCGGACCTTGGGCTCCATGGAACCCTTACCGAACTGGCCCTCGTCGGCCAGGCGCTCGGCCTCGTCGGCGGTGAGGTCCTCGAGCTCCTCCTGGTCGGGCTTGCCGAAGTTGATGGCGACATGCTCGACGGCGGTCAGCAGGAACAGAACGTCGGCGTCGCAGTCCTCGGCCAGCAGCTCGCCGCCCAGGTCCTTGTCGATGACGGCGGGAACACCCTTGTAGCAGCCCTTGTTCTCGTAGTCGCGGACGACGGGGATGCCGCCGCCACCGCAGGCGATGACGATGAACTCGTTATCGAGCAGGTTGAGGATGGAGTCAGCCTCGACGATCTTCTTGGGATCGGGGGAAGCGACGACGCGACGCCAGCCGCGACCGGAATCCTCGACGAAGACCTTGGAGGGGTCCTCGGCCATGAACTCCTTGGCCTGCTCCTCGGTGTAGAAGGGGCCGATCGGCTTGGTCGGGTTCTTGAACGCGGGATCGTCGGGATCGCACTCGATCTGGGTGACGACGGTGGCGGCGTGCCAGCGCTTATAGCGCTTGTGCATCTCGCGGCCGATGCCCTGCTGCAGGTGATAGCCGATGTAGCCCTGGGACATGGCGCCGCACTCGGGCAGCGGCATCTCGGGGGTGCCGATGGCGTCGTGGGCGGCGGCGAAGGCGTTCTGGATCATGCCGACCTGCGGGCCGTTGCCGTGGGTGATGATGATCTCGTTGCCCTGCTCGATCAGGCCGAGAAGAGCGTGAGCGGTGTTGCTCACGGCCTCGATCTGCTCAACGGGGTTGTTGCCGAGGGCGTTGCCGCCAAGGGCGACGACAATACGATCGGGCTTGCCAAGAGGCTTAGACATTGCTGGAATCCTTTCTGTAAAAGGCCTACAACCCATTAATAACCCGCGTCCGTGCAATACGCGAGTTTATTAAGGTTTATATTCTCTTTATCGCTCATTTTATTCATTTTGAAAATAGCGGAACGGTGAACGGTCGTTTTTGTCCGCTCAGCGTACAGAACTCCAGCTCAGACATATCTACGTAATTTACGTGCGACTTTATTTAAATGAAGCGAGGATTATGTCGGATTATGCAAACTACATCTCTGCTAAACACAAAACGGACAGCGCAATATCTTACTCGCGCTATACGAGATTCTATGCACTTATAAGTCGAGTATGCACCCCTGCAAAAACAAGGGGCTTTTCATCCAGCAAAAGGAATAAAGAAGCGCTCCGAAAAGGCGGCAACAGCCAAGTCCCCCATCCATCCCCAAAGTGGCGCGAGGTTTCGCGGCAAAGCCGCGAAACAGCGAAGGGACGGAATACCCGGCCAACTACGTCCTTCATCCGCCCACACAATCTGAGGACGTAGTCGTAGCAGGATCTGAGGGCTGACCTTCGCGGACACTCCGCAGGACGAAAGAACCCCCGCCGCACGTAGTGCGCAGCGGGGGTTCCTTCATGTCCGAGGACGTCCGCGAAGGTCAGCCCTCAGATCCTGCGGTGAGAGACCTAGGCCTCGTTGTACACCGTCTTGAGCTTCAGCAGGTGAGCGTAGCGGTCCATAGCGGCCTGCTCGTTCTCCTTGAAGAGCTCCTCGGCGCGCTCGGGGAAGGAACGCGTCAGCGAAGCGTAACGGGCCTCGTTCATCAGGAACTCCTGATAACCGCCCGCGGGCTCCTTGGAATCGAGCGAGAACTTCTTGCCGGCAGCAGCCTCGGGGTTGAAGCGGAAGAGGTTCCAGTAACCGCACTCGACAGCCTTCTTCATCTCGGCCTGGCAGTTCTGCATGCCGCCCTTCTTGATGGAGTGCATCTCGCAGGGGCTGTAGCCGATGATGAGGGACGGGCCGTCGTAGGCCTCGGCCTCGTGAATGGCCTTGAGGGTCTGAGCCGGGTTGGCGCCCATGGCGACCTGCGCCACGTAGACGTAGCCGTAGCTCATGGCGATCTCGGCCAGGGACTTCTTCTTGGTCACCTTACCGGCAGCGGCGAACTGAGCGACCTGGCCCAGGTTCGAGGCCTTGGAGGCCTGACCGCCGGTGTTGGAGTAGACCTCGGTGTCGAAGACGAAGACGTTGACGTTGTGGCCGGAAGCCAGGACGTGGTCCAGGCCACCGAAGCCGATGTCGTAGGCCCAGCCGTCGCCGCCGAAGATCCAGAAGGACTTCTTGGTGAGGTAAGCCTTGTCGGCGAGGATTGCCTTGGAAGCCTCACAGCCGCACTTCTCGAGCTCGGCAACGTAGGCGGCGGCAGCGGCCTTGGAGGCCTCGACATCGTTGATGGAGTCGAGCCAAGCCTGGCCGGCAGCCTTGATCTCATCAGACGGACCATCGGCAGCGATGATGTCCTGGGTAGCGGCAATCAGCTTGTGCTGAACGGCCTCATAGCCGACGGCCATGCCCAGACCGTGCTCGGCATTGTCCTCGAACAGGGAGTTGTTCCACGCCGGGCCGTGACCGTCCTTGTCCTTGCAGTAAGGAGCGGTGGCAGCGGGGTTGCCCCAAATGGAGGAGCAGCCGGTGGCGTTGGAAATGAACATGCGGTCGCCGGCGACCTGGGTCACCAGACGTGCATAGGCGGTCTCGGCACAGCCGGCGCAGGAGCCCGAGAACTCCAGGTAGGGCTGCTTAAACTGGCTGCCCTTGACGTTGGCCGCGATGAGTTCCTTCTTCTCGGAGACGTTCTCGACCATGTAGTCCCAAATGGGCTGCTGGTCAATCTCCTGCTCGGCGGGAACCATCTCGAGGGCACCCTTGGGGCAGACCTTGGCGCAGTTGGTGCAGCCCATGCAGTCGAGCGGGGACACGACGATAGCGAACTTCATGCCCTTGGCCTTGGGGCCCATAGCGTCGAGCATGCGGGTAGCCTCGGGCGCGGCGGCAGCCTCGTCCTCGGTCATCGCGAACGGACGGATGGTGGCATGCGGGCACACATAGGCGCACTGGTTGCACTGGATGCACTTGGTCTCGTCCCAGTGGGGAACGACGACGGCGACGCCGCGCTTCTCGTATGCGGAGGCGCCCAGCTCAAACTGGCCGTCGGCGCAACCGACGAAGGCGGAAACAGGCAGGCTGTCGCCATCCATGCGATCGATGGGCTCGAGCAGGTTCTTGACCTGCTGGGCGATGGCGGACTTAGTCTCGTCGGAGAGCTCGACGGGGGCGGCATCCTCGGCGGTTGCCCAGTCGGCCGGAACCTCGAACTTACGGAAGGCGGTAGCGCCGGCATCGATGGCCTTGTGGTTGGCGTCGACGATGGCCTGGCCCTTCTTCATGTAGGACTTGGTGGCCGCGTCCTTCATGTACTGCAGGGCGTCCTCGGCGGGCAGGACCTTGGCCAGTGCGAAGAAGGCGGACTGGAGCACCGTGTTGGTGCGCTTGCCCATGCCGACCTTGGCAGCCAGGTCGATAGCATCGATCAAGTAGACGTTGACGTTGTTGTTCGCGATGTAGCGCTTGGCCACGGCGGGCATGTGCTCGGCGAACTCCTCGTCGCTCCACTGGCAGTTGACCAGGAAGGTGCCGCCCGGCTTGACGTCGCGGACCATCTTGAAGCCCTTGACGATGTAGCTGGGATTGTGGCAGGCGACAAAGTCGGCCTTGGTCACGTAGTACGGCGAACGGATCGGGGAATCACCAAAGCGCAGGTGCGAAACGGTGACGCCGCCGGTCTTCTTGGAGTCGTACTGGAAGTAGGCCTGAACGTACTTGTCGGTGTGGTCGCCGATGATCTTGATCGAGTTCTTGTTGGCGCCGACGGTACCGTCGCCACCCAGACCCCAGAACTTGCACTCGATGGTGCCGGGGGCGGCGGTGTTGGGCGCATCCTCGGCCTCGGGCAGGCTCAGGTTGGTCACGTCATCGACAATGCCGATGGTGAACTCGCGCTTGGGCTCATCCTTCTTAAGCTCCTCGAAGACAGCGAACGCGGACGCGGGAGGCGTATCCTTGCTGCCCAGGCCGTAACGGCCGCCGACGACCTTGATGCCCGTCTTGCCGGCCTCGTAGAGAGCGGAGACGACGTCCTGGTAGAGCGGCTCGCCGATGGAACCTGGCTCCTTGGTGCGGTCCATGACGGCGATCTTCTGGACGGTCTCGGGGAGAACGTCGACAAAGTGCTTGATGGAGAACGGACGGAACAGGCGAACCTTGACCAGGCCGACCTTCTCGCCGTGAGCGTTGAGGTAGTCGATGACTTCCTCGAGCACGTCGCAGAAGGAGCCCATGCACACGACGACGCGATCGGCATCGGGAGCGCCGTAGTAGTTGAACAGGCCGTAATCGGTACCGAGTTTCTCGTTGATCTTCTTCATGTAGCCCTCGACGACGGCGGGAAGCTCGTCGTAGACCTTGTTGCAGGCCTCGCGGTTCTGGAAGAAGATGTCGCCGTTCTCGTGGCTGCCGCGGGTATGCGGGTGCTCAGGGTTGAGCGCGTGGTCGCGGAAAGCCTGGACGGCGTCCATGTCGCACATCTCGGCCAGATCCTTGTAGTCCCACATGGCGACCTTCTGGATCTCGTGGCTGGTGCGGAAGCCATCGAAGAAGTTAAGGAACGGGGTCTTGCCCTCGATGGCGGCAAGGTGAGCCACCGGCGAGAGGTCCATGACCTCCTGGACGTTGCCCTCGGCAAGCATGGCGAAGCCGGTCTGGCGACAGGCCATGACGTCGGAGTGGTCGCCAAAAATGTTCAGGGCGTGGGAAGCGACGCAACGCGCGGAGACGTGGAAGACGCCCGGGAGCTGCTCGCCCGCAATCTTGTACATGTTCGGAATCATCAGGAGCAGACCCTGAGAAGCCGTGTAGGTGGTGGTCAGGGCACCGGCGCCCAGCGAACCGTGAACGGTACCGGCTGCACCTGCCTCGGACTCCATCTCGACGACCTTGACCGGGGTGCCGAAGATATTCTTGCGACCCTGGGCTGCCCACTGGTCGACATGGTCGGCCATCGGGCTGGACGGCGTAATGGGATAGATTCCCGCTACCTCGGTGTACGCATACGAAACATATGCGGCCGCCTCGTTGCCGTCCATAGACTTAAACTTACGCGCCATATACCCCTCTCCTCTCATATAGGTATACAGGCCCCGGCGATCGCCGGGATGTTGGCGTGATGGGATTTACGCTGTTGCTTCCAATCATCTGGCAGGCAGGCTCAGCAGCAGGTACGTGGCGTGGAGAGAAGACATGCCGAGGCGAGGGGCAGCCGATGCGCCCCACAGACCCGACCGCCCGTCTTGCACATGACCGAGCGCCGCAAAGGCCGCATGCCGGATGCTCCCGGGCACGCCCCGGCGATGGGAAGCGCCCGCAACGGAAATCCGCATGCGGGTTTATTGTACCCCGCCGTCAAGTGTAATTTCGGCAAATATAGGCGGGCGGTAAAGGTTTACCTCGGGTGACTGCCGGGAGCAAAATGATCCCTTGGGGACGGAGGGACCATTTGGCAGGACTGGCTAGAGGGCACCGAAGAGAATGGCGTAGGTAGTGGATTCGCCGAGCTTGAGCTCGTCGCCGGGATTGAGTTGGGCGGAACGGCCGGGCTCTACTTGAATACACACACTCGTGGCCCCGTTTACCACCACGGTGCCGTTAGTGGACGACAGGTCCTCGACAAACCATGCGCCAGACTCGTCGCACCAGATATGGGCATGGCGGGCCGAGACGTCGTCGCCGACGTCGTCGGTGATGCCGCCCTCCCCCGTTGCCAGCGCGCCGATCTCAACGCCTTCCTCACTCGGCTGAATCCAGCGCGGGACGCTCACCACGTAGCCGTTTTGCACGCACAGCAGTCCCAGCGGATGCGCCGGCGCGACCTCGTGCTCGCCCGCGACCGAAGATGTGCTCAGCGAGCGCGGCGTCGACGTGTCGCCGCCACGGGTCGCATGAGCGCGGCGGCTCGCCCGACTTGGAACTAAGGCGGGCGTGAGAGCAAACGGCATAGGGAACGAATCTTGCGGATGTACTCCTCGACGTCAGGCAGGTAAGCCCCACGAAGTCACCGGGGAGGCCCAAGCGGCCCGGCACCACTTCCAGATTCTGACCAGGGCGAGTCGTTCGCCGGTGGCTGAAGGCTCGCTCCCACCCAAAAGGGGAGATTCGCGTTGTTCCCCAATCGCTCTCGCATCTTTCATTTTGCTCGAGGTGGGCTATAAAAACTTTCCTGGTGAAAGGCGGCGATTGGTTTCCTTTCTTTCTAGAGGAGCGCGCCTGTAATCTGTTTTCATCCTAAATCAAGTTAAGATCGGACCTTCCAGAGGCAAGTCGACTCAAACTGCGAGGCTCCATGTTGGAATAAAGAGCGCTGTCGAAGTGCCAACAACACAAAGCTTGCCAGTCTCAAATAGAACCTTTTGGGAGTCCGATTGGGCCGCACACCGAATCCCCGCTGGTGGTTTTTTATAGCTGCGCAACAATAAACAAGGTTAGTGCCAGTCCAGCATGAAATTGAGGAACGTATGCATTTTTTCTCAGTAAGTGATCGTCGTTACTGCTTCGATGAGGTCACTCGCAATTGCTTTCAGGTTGACCAAGCATCAGAAGATGCGCTTCGCATATTTGAAGCATCGGGAAGAACGGTCAACTCGAAGTTGCTAACAAAGTCACTTGCTGCGAAAGGCTACGACCAAACGACCATAGCAGAACTTGAAGACGACATTGATGAGTATCAACGATTGTCTGAGCGGACTTTCTTAACAAAAGACACGCCTCGAAAACTTAGATCCATCGAACTCCACGTTTCACATGCATGCAACCTTGGTTGTAGTTACTGTTTTGCCGGTAAAGGAGATTATGGAACGTCTCCTCTGCTGATGACAGACGAGATAGCCTTCAAGGCGGTCGACTACCTCGTCGCAAGTTCATCGGAAAACGAAACGCTTGCGATCGTCTTTTTTGGTGGGGAACCCATGATTAACGAGCCGCTGATATGGAAAACGGTCGACTATTCAAAAAGAATATACCCCAATAGAAACTTTACCTATTCTATTACGACCAACGGAACGCTTTTGAATGACACTGCTGTGAATTCTTTCAAGGAGCACGGGTTTTCTGTTCTGATTAGTCTCGATGGTACAGGATGCAAGCACGATGCATCGCGCCCGTACAAGACGGGAGGCGGCTCTTTCTCCGATATCGACAAAAACGTTCGTCGTTTTTCCGAGTCGTTCCCCTTCGGCGCAAGAGCGACCTTAACAAATAATAACTGTAACCTTGTTGAAGACTATCTTCAGTTTAAAGAGATGGGCTTCAGAAGGATTTACTTCTCGCCCGTGAGCTCATTCGATGAGAATATCAAACTCGACGAACACTCATTAAACAAAATCAGGGCGGGCCTAATAGATTTGGCGGATCAATATCTCAAACAGATTGATCAAGGGGAAAAGCCCTTGTTTAGAACATTGAAAACTGCAGTTGATTTGATTATGAGCAACAGGATCGCCTTTGTCGGATGCGGGGCTGGCAGGCGTTTTATTTCCGTGACTCCCGAAGGGGACGTATACCCCTGTCACAGGTTTGTCGGGATGATGCGATTCAAAATGGGCAACATCGTCACCGGAATTGACGAAACTAGGTATATTGAAAACTGGAGTCAGGGTGTCGAAAAAAGAATTGACTGTACGGACTGTTGGGCTCGGTCTTTCTGTGGTGGGGGCTGTAGCTGGGAGGCTGCAGACGAGCACGGCTACTTGCCCAAGAGTCTACACCCTGCATCATGTGAATATAGAAAAATGTGCTACGAGATGGCTTTTGACCTTATTTCCCGCCACTCATCTTCGCAGGAGAAAAATCAACGAGAAGCTACTGTATCGGAATAAGCGGTTCAGCGCATTGCTGTCACCATTGTGGAGGTGTTCGTTCTTCTGATTACCGTCTGCAAAGCTTATTGCTACGTTCGCCGAAACCATTCTAGAAATATGGTGAACTAGACATCTTGGTTTGCTATACACAATATTGAGGTTTTTCTGCACTCAAAGGGAGGTAGTCGTGAAGCATATTCATCCGATTAATCCAGGAAGTGGCGACGAGGCAGGCGTGAAGCCGATGTCTTTTGACTGCCTCTTGGGCATTACTGACATCTGTACTGTTTATGATAAAGCAGATGGCTGTGGTGCATACGATTACTGCGACTATGACATGGATGGCGGCAGCATCTGCGTTGTAGATCACTGTGGCATTGATCAAACGTAGTCTCTAATTGGATTAAGGTGAGGAGCTGTTATGAAGCATATCCATCCTGTTGGTTCAAATGAACATCCTCCCGTTGAGCCTTGTTGTCTTGGAGTTGATATATGCAATTTTTACGACATCGCCGAGTGCCCTGTTGCGGATTGGTGCTATGTCGATAAAGAATCAAGCTGTGTTTTGCCAGCAGATTGGTGCGATCCAGTTGACGAGTAGTTTTGTGGCTAGGAACTATTTGGTCCAATTCAGAATAAGATGGGAACAAATACCAAAATCTCGTGTCTGGGAGGAGTTATGCCATTATTGCAAGGTCTCGTTGGATTAGCCTTTATACTTGCGTTATATCTGGCACCTTTTTTAATTCTATTCTTCATTATCCGACTCTTTCTTCGGAGAAAATAGGAGTGTCACGCAAACATTAGCGTAGCTTTCTTCCAATATGAGCCGAGCATTGGCAAGTGGAATAAGAAGCCCGACCGTTCGCCACATGAAAGTGATCGGACGGGCTTCTCTATTTAACCTGGGCCGCCACCCATAGCGGCTTTCCAAGCGTATTCTCAGTGC
Organism: uncultured Collinsella sp.; assembly: GCA_902494565.1. Lineage (GTDB taxonomy): Bacteria > Actinomycetota > Coriobacteriia > Coriobacteriales > Coriobacteriaceae > Collinsella. The sequence continues at coordinate 22,261 of CABUTN010000026.1, forward strand.
AAAGCAATCGTCAGTTTAATCCTATGCGCTGATACCGCATTTCATTTGTTCGGCTCGAATTCTACGGCCTGGCAACCCTCACACTCTCCGGCAAATGGATTGAACGCGAAGGCAGAGATGATGTGTGCGTGGACATCGAGGCTGCTGTAGGCAACATACTGGGACATGGACCCCCGCTGCGCGTGGTATGCGGCCCGGCATATTCATTGCCGTCCAACCCCGTGTAGTTGCAGCAAAGGGTGGAACCTCAATGCTCAGCTCATGTTGTCCGTGGGACACGAGAATCGTAAGTACACTTTGGTGCGATTCTCACGCTGATACTGAGCCACCTGGAATAAGATACGTCGCGACAACACTTCGCTTCACCTCTGTCTCGACAAGATGACGTAGACTAAAGTTTCCTTTAGTAAGAGAACGAGAACTATATCTGAAAGCGTTGCGATGGCGTGAAGGCACCGAGTCCGAACCGCCTGAATGCTACGTGCATCTGCATCGCCTTTTTGTTATCTCTGCCAGTTGGGTAGCACTACACTTGTCATCATTTACCCTGGTACATGCTGTCTAAATCCACTACCCCTTCTACCGCGCCGACCATCTCGTCATCGTGAGAGACAACGATGATCAGCTGGCTTTGCTTGTTGCGCTTAACATAGGCCGCAAGCTCGGCGCGGCTTACAGCGTCTAACCCAGTCGTGGGCTCGTCGAGTACCAAAACTGACGACTTGCGTGAAATCGCCGACCATAAGTACACTCGGCGCAGCTCACCGCCCGAAAGCGCGGAGCAACGTTTCCCGAGCAACTCCTTCACGCTGTTTTCCAGCGAAAGTAGGCCATCTACACCCCGGTGATAGGAAGAAAAGGGCGTGTCGAAATACTCTAACAGCTCTTTCACCGTTTCGTCCGGCGCGAAGCACGACTGTGGGCAGCACGATATCTCTCTCGCACGTATGTAATCCAAGTCGCATTCTTCGATAGGCACGCCGTTGTATTTTACTTTGCCTTTCGATGAGTATAGCCCGAGCATCAAGTAAAGAAGTGACGTCTTGCCTCTTCCGTTTTCCCCAACTATGCAATATGTACCAGGACCGGAAAACTTGAAAGAAAACCCGCCGAGGACCTCTCGGACAGATCCGTCTGGAAGGGCAACCGAGAATTCCAAATCAGATACCGAAATGTCATTTATTTCATCGAGTTTAGCTAAATCGGTCCGATTCCACCCCGATCTCTCCTTTTCTCTCGTCGCGATAGCCGTCCTATCCCATGATGCTTTGGCATCTTGATAGGATTTGAACAATGACATCATACTTTTCAAAGTCTTAAAGAGAACCGCGAAGTATGTACCGATGATAGTGTACTCGCCTATTGACATAGTTCCGTTAATGATTCGTACTCCGGAAACAACAAGTATCACCGCTTGAAACAACGCTGCGAAAAGACCATCGAGCGATGTCAGAGAATATGATAGCTTTCCGGAGCGCAAAACTTTGGGAAAATAGCTCTTAAACCCAGCGTCGAGCGCTTGTTCGCTCTTGCCGTACGAAGATGTCAGTTGAATGTTGAGAATCTGATTAAGCTGCGATGCAATTGCGGCGTAAAAGGCGCTGTCCGCCTCTTTCTTCTCATACGTGACCTTATACAAAAGTTTCCTCAACCCAGTAATTACACAGAAATACACGATGAGGAGAATGATGGAAAACACCGCGAGAGTTGAATCAATTGACCATATGATAAGCAATACGATGGGAATGGCTACAATGGACAGCGGCGCACTGATAAAATTCGCCAAAACGAAGGATGAGACCACGCTGGAGTCGGAAATAATCCGTTGCGTTGTATAGGCTGGATCGATGGTCCGACTCACCAAGTAATCGTCTCTTTCAAAACGCAAGACGGCCTCCCTGAGAAGATCAAAGGAAAGTCTCGTGGTTATGCGAATGGAAAGTGTTCCTGCAAAATAAGTAAAGAGGGTGGAGAAAACTCCTATTGACGCAACCAGGAGCGCGAAGAGTACGGCGTCTCTTTCGCTGCGGTTACCGAGAAGAAAATCTAAGAATTTCCCGTTCACGTATGGCATGGCATAGGAGAGAGCGGTTCCAATCACCGTGATAGCAATGAAGACGAAAGCCCCTTTTGCTCTGATGAACCTCGAGAGAACGCATCGAATCAAGGAAGGCCCCAATCTACCCGCCACAAAACATCAATCACTGATACCTTACACCTCAACACAACAGGAGCGAAGATTTGCCAATGAGACTGCTTTAAGATTGCCTTGGGCCAATACGATCTCAAGCTCTTCCTACAAGAGAGTCGGAATCGGACACCTCCTCCGACGAACCTGGCAATCGGGCGGTTGAAATATCTTTTTCAACCGCCCGATTGCCACAATAGATTTGAGCATCCGCCCACAAACGTCCGCGTTTTACACCCATCAAATCCTTTGCCTTTTGTCGTCTAGACTAGAAAAATCGCTCGAAATAACGCAACCGGCCTGCTCGCTTGAAGAAACCTAAGCCCGTAACGTAAATGTGCAAACTTCCGAAACGCCTTGCGCGGCATAGTGCGTATAAACTTCGTCAACCGCCTCAGAAATATCTGAGTATCGCGCCGGGTCAAAAGCATACGATGTCGCAGCTATACCCTGCACCCATTCGGAACGCGGATTAATTGAATAGCCACACAGCATCATCATACATGCATCTAGACCTGATTTCCCAAGTATCCGACGTATTGATGAGAGCATCGCGGGTCGCCCCTGCACCATCGTCGTCACCCCTATTAGCAGTATTTACCGTTTTTCTCTAAATGCGTATCGCCACCCTTAAGAATACGAAGTGTTTTATCCAGACCCGATTGTCCTCCATCTCAAACGAAGGGATAAGGAATCTCATCCGGAATCGGCAGTAACGGAGGATTCACAACGACAAGCGAAAAACATGAGTCATCTCTCAGAGGGGAGTAAAGGCTCCCCTCAAGCACCCCAGTTTCGTCATCCAAAGAGTTGATGGCAGTGTTTTTCTTACAAAGGTCGACAACAAAAGGGTTGATTTCTACAGATGTTACATCCATGCCACAGTTGGTAAGTATCAGGCCCTGTATTCTGGGGCCAGAACACAAATCGAGAGCCTTCCGTGCGCTCTGCGGTGTAAGGCGCCAATCTCAGCAAATCTGTCCCACAATACTGCGCTGAAGAACAAGACGGAACCCCTGAGCCAAACTCCCCTATACCTTATTAAGGCTAAGACAGGCAAGTTCACGCACCCGGCATATTCCAGAATAACATCCTATTGTTTTAGATGCTCTACAAGCATGAACAGCCGCGAATCGGAAAGATCTTCTAGTTTCGCCCCGACTGACCGCCAAGGGCCAAAATGGCCCCTCCATCCCCGGGCGACCGGCTCTGGCGCGCCGAGGAGTGTCCCCAAGTGCCGGCACAGACGATATGAGCAGGACATAAAAACATTGAGAGCCCCTGCTGCATGAAAGACCGCGGATTAGGCCGACAATGGTGAGTGTCTAATCCAACCGTGGCGGCCACGCCGCATTCATGGA
>CABUTN010000027.1 GCA_902494565.1 uncultured Collinsella sp.
CTGCATCGAGGCGCGCGAGGAAGGCCGCGCGTGCTCCGTGGTATCGAGCGACGGCACGATCCAGGCCGTCGTCATGGGCAAGGGCGTCACGCGCATCTCGAGCCGTATGCTGGTGGACGAGATCAAACAGATCGACAACGACGTGCACGAGGCCGAGGAGGCCCCGCAGATCAAGATGACCCTGGGCAGCCGTCTAAGCCCCGAGGCCCTGGCCAAGCTCAAAGCTCTGCGCGGGAGGTAGGGGAGTTGGCGGGGCGATGCTGTCTCGCTAACTCCATTCAGCGATGTCGATCATTCTTTCGAGGCGCCATGTTAGCGCCTCTTTTAGATAAGGCAGTCTCGCTGTAAGAGCGTCGTTTTTGGATAGGATTTCGATTGCCTCGTCAACGAAACCCTCGAGTTTGTCGCCGTCAAACCAGCCCATGTCCTCGACGAGCAACATTTGTTTGGCGGGGCTTGAATGAAATTGTGCGCTGGTAAAACTGTGCTCTCCCGCCCTAAGCTCCTCTAGTGATATGTTGCACCAGAGTGATGAGCCCGAATCGAAGATAGGGGCAGGTCTGCAGGCTAGCGTGTTTACGTTTCGCACAAGGCCAAAGTTGCGCCAATGGCGATCATAGTTGGCAATGATGTCATCGCATACGATCATGCGGTCAAGGGCGTCTTTTATATCCGTCGCTCCAAGCTCCTCGCAGTTTGCTACATACCGTTCGTAATCGGTTAGTCGCTCGTCTGCATTTGCATGCTGGTTTACATAGAACGCAGGGACATACTCTTCTTCATCAGTTAAGAAGACATCGCATATGCTCAGGGCGGAAGTGCCCGTGCCCTCGAGCGAGTAAGGCACATAATCGCAAGCGTTTAGGATGCGACGGTGAAGTGCAGTCGCCACCAGCTCGTTATAAGGTTCCTGGTTTAGATGTGCACCTGCCTTGTGGAGGATTCGACGGTCATCCTCGCATGTCCAGTACTTTTGAAGATTGCCGTCCGAGGTGTTATCGGGCTTTGCGGCAGCTGCCTTGCCCTCTGGGGCGAAGGGCGCGATGCTGAGAGAGACGTCGTCAAAAGCATTATTGAAGAAATTGATATCTTCCCACGCGAGACCGGAGTCTTGGGGCCTAATCCAATACTGGTCGGATAAGGAGAGGCCAAGATTTCGCTGGACGAGTTCATCGGGAACATCGACTGCGGCTTCTGCAAGCAGGGAGGCTAGTCCAATGCGTGCGAGCGGGATACCGCGGCCGCGCCACCAGATGCGGAAGGAGTCGAGCGATATGGGGCTATTAGGGCCAAATACTCCAATAGGGGCGTGGGCGTAATCGACGTCGGCGCCGATGTGGGTGAAGTCTTTTCGCGATGTGCTGTAGACCAGTTGGGCTACTTCGTGCGTGCGGTTCATGAGGGTAAATGCGACTTCGCTTTTCCCATGCCCACGACGAGGTCGTCCCCCTCTTTTGGTTGCGGAGCGGAGTCGCGCGTCTACGCTGTCTTTGTCGATGAGCCACACGCCAGAAGCCTTGCGGGCGGTCAGCGCGCCGTTCTTAATGAGCTCCTGCACCCTGCGCGGGCTGATGCCGAGCAGCTCGGCTGCTTCCTTGGTAGTCAACATCGCGAAACCCTTCGCCAGAACGAATAGTTTTATATAGCCAATTGTAATTAAAACTATTCGTTCTGGCGAATGGTTTTAAGATTGAGGGCGCACTGACAGAAATGAACGGGCCTGGTACGCGCTGTTGCTGGATTTTGCATATTTATATAACGCCGTGCGGCCTGTTGCGCCCCGTCCGCAATTCCATTATTCTTAACAGGCTTCGCGCGAAAGCGCCAAGTGTGCCAGTGTGGCGCAACGGTAGCGCAACTGATTTGTAATCAGTGGGTTGCAGGTTCGATTCCTGTCACTGGCTCCATGAGAGTTTCGGGCTCTGTCTCTATATGGGACAGAGCCCGTTTCTATTTAGGTGGCGCGCCATCAGGTTAGCGCCCATCCCGTTTTTGGTTTGTCTCGTCCTCCAGTTTGTCTAAATCTGTAACACCAAGACCGATATTTGGCATCTAACTGTTACAGATTGAGATGAAACTTAGGGTGTTTTAGGAATATCTTGATCTGTAACATGTAGAAGCGGAATAGGCCTCTTGCTGTTACAGATCGAGACAAGGGCGGGTGCGGACCTGGATGTTCTGCTCGAGCGTGGATTTCTGGACACGCGAGCGAAGAAAATCTTCCGACCGGAGAACGAGCGTGGATAATTAACTTGGATAGGGAGCTAAGGTAAACACCGATTGTCTATCGAAGGCTTTAGAAACGACGACCCCGATTTCATTGTGGAATCGGGGTCGTTTGTGCCTGAGGAATCCGAATGGATTAATCGAGCTCCTAAGGGACTTCTTGGGTTCTTGCTAATGGTCTGCCGAGGATGTCCCCAATGCAAGCAGCGGGCATCTACTCAATATAGTTGGGATTCTTCTTGATGATCACGCGTGCAGCGATGAACGAGACGACGATGGCGATGACGGCGACAACGCACGCCAGTACGAAGTTGCCCATGGATCCATCGGGAGCGATAAAGATCAGCGCAGAAAGAAGACCGGGGCATGCTCCCGCAACATACTCCTTCAGGACGAAGATACCTGCAGGGAGTCCCGCGCAGAGGGCGCCGATTGCCGTGCCGACAAGCAGGCGGGGACGCTCGATGAGGCAGCCATAAAATGCGGGCTCAGTTACGCCACAGAGTGCGGTGACGGCAACCGTGGTGACCATACCTCTCTTCTCCTTGTTGCCTTTCATTGCAGTTGCCAAGGCGAGACTCGTGCCGCCAATGCAGAGGTTTGAGATGAAGCCAAAGATGATGGGCGCCCAGCCGAGCTGCGCCAAGCTCGTAACTTCGATCGCGATGTAGGCCTTATCAAGACCGAGCATGACAAAATAGGGGTTAAGGGCTGCAAGGATTGGAGTAGCGATAAATGCCACGTTATCCATGAGCCACGTGGCGGCATCACTCAGCGCGTAGCCCATCATGCTGCCGGCGGGGCCGAGGATAATCAGCTCAACAGGCACGACGATGAACATGGTGAGCAGCGGCTTCAAGAACAGTTTGGTAATGTCGGGGATGATTTTCTGAAGACCGCGATCAACAAAGTACATGAACACAACGCCCAGTACGATTGGCACCACCGTGCTCGAGTAGTCATTCGTCGGGATGGGGATGCCAAGAAAGTCGAGACCCTCAGCACCGCTAATAGACGAGCTAATCATGATTGCGCCCAGCAGTGCGCCCATGATAGGCTGCATCTTCATGACGGCGGCGAGCTGATAGCCGAGGTAAACGGGCAGGAAGCTAAATGAGGCGCTGAAGATCGCCAGCAGAACCTGGGCGGTTCCGCTATCGGTGCTCAATCCACAATAATTGACCAGGAGATTCTTGATCGAAAGAATGAGTCCGCCAACGATGAGCGCCGGGACGATGGGCATGAATACCTGTGCAGAGACGTTCCCGAATTTCTCAATCAAGCCCATGGCGGTGTTACCGCTTTTAATGCCTTCTGCAAGGTCTTTGGCGGTTTGGGCATCGTCGGCAACCGTGCCACCGCCGACTTCGATTCCCGCGAAGTCGAGGAAGTCGTTGTAAGCCTCGGTGACGTTGGGGCCGATGATCACCTGAAGCTGGCCACCGCTGACTACTGCCCCGAGCGCCTGGTCGGCCGATTTGGCGAGCTGGAGATCGATGATCGAGGTGTCTCGTGCGTCGATGCGAAGGCGCGTCGCACAATGAGTTACCGATGTAATGTTCTCTTTGCCGCCAACAGCCTTTAGGACTGTTTCGGACATTGCCTGATATTTCATCTCTTTCTCCTAACCTTCCTGCTCCTGATACTTCGAGATAAGGTCTCGGTACCAATACCAGCTCTTTTTGGGGGTGCGCTCCAGATTGTTCTCGAAGTCGATATGGACAAGTCCGTATCGTTTTTCGTAGCCGTTGATCCAGCTATACAGATCCATCGTCGACCAGAGGTAGTAGCCCTCAACGCGCGCGCCGTCGCGCTTAGCCCTCATCATGTGCTCGATGAACTGGCCCAGAAGCTCGATGCGGTCATCATCGTGGATCATTCCGTCTGCGTCTGGTTGCTCATAGGCGCCATGTCCGTTTTCCGTAATAAAGATGCGGGGCGCGTCATAGCGCTCGTGGACATCCATGATGGTTGAATACATGCAACTTGGGAGTATTTCGCGGCCCCATTTATTGCGGGGAACATTGCTGTCGCGGGCGCTTTCAAACAAGGGCGCAATGCATTTTCCTTCGACCTTTTTGCTCGAACCGCCCTTATTGTTCGCCGAAACGGCAAGCTCTCCACCGTGCCAGTCGGTTACATACTCTCGGCAATACACGTTGAGTCCAATAAAATCGACTTTACCGTCGCTGAATTCTTCTACGTCATTTGGGGATCGATAGAGCGAGACGCCAAGTTTTTCAAGGATTTCGTCCATTTCTGGCGGCAGTTGACCCTGAAGCGCTGGTGCCAGAATCATGCGATTGGCGAAAAAGTCTGCGTATCGAAATACGTCATCGGGGTGCTCGGTTGCCGGGTCGAGTTCGACAACGCCGCCATCGTGGACGGCGCCGATGATGCCGTCGTAGCCCATTTGACGATATGCTCGGACTGCGAGTGCGCTTGCGCGCATCAGGTTGTACTGAAACTGCATGTACGACTGAACATCGAGCGATCGATTGGGGGGATAGTTGCCCAACATGTTTACGCAGTAGCTGTAGAAATGCGGCTCGTTAACGGTAGCCCAGATTTTGACGCGGTCTCCAAAGCGCTCAAAGCAAATCTTGGCGTATTTGCAGAACCACTCTGCCATGTCGTTGTTCAGCCATCCGCCTTTGCAAGCAAGCGTGAATGGCAGATCGTAATGGAACAGCGTAACGTTGGGCTCTATGCCATTTTCGAGGCAGCAATCAATGACCCGATTATAAAAATCGATACCCTCTTCATTCACTTTGCCGATACCGGTGGGGATGATTCGACTCCATGAAAGAGAGAAGCGATAGGTGTTTTGTCCGCCTTCTTTCATCATGCGGATATCTTCTTCATAGCGATGGTAGAAGTCGCAAGATACATCACCGTCAACATGGTTGATGTTCTTATTGCTTGTGTGGCTAAAGAAATCCCACTCACCAAGGCCTTTGCCGTCTTCGTTCCAGGCACCCTCGCACTGATAAGACGCCGTGGCGGAACCCCAGAGAAACGGCATGTTGTTCACGTTGCCCATGAATCCCCTTTCCATCATTCAACACGGTGGATACGTGTGGCGGAATTATGATTAAGATGACGTCAACTGATTTGAATCATAGGAGAACGACCAAAGCTGTTTGATTCAATAAATGAATCATGATTTCGAGGAGAGCGGAAAGAGGGATCACGTGAATATCAATGACTTCGATGTGCTCAATCGCATTAGCTCCATCATCAACAGCGAGTTTGGGTCAAACGATGCCGCCATCGCTCGATATCTCATCGCTCACATTAGGCGTTCGAGCGAAATCAATGTTGCCGCAATAACCCGCGATGCATTCGTGACCCGTTCCGCTGTTCGTCGTTTCTGCAATCGATTGGGCTACCAGTCTCTTAGCGATTTGAAAGAATCATTTACTCAGTCAGTCTTTCCAAGCGACTTAAGCCATCGAGAGGAGGAATTTGGCTACGAGGAGTACAGGGCAGAGCTCGACGTTCGCATGATCGAGATGTTCGCTGAGGTTGAAAGCGGCGTGTCCGATATCGCTATTAAGCATCTTGTCGACGAAATTGATGGCCATAAAAACGTTGAAATCTGGTGCACCAATAATGTGAGCGCCAATCTCGTACGATTTCAGCAGGAAATGTTTTATGCGGGCAAGATAGTTCGCATAGTTGCTGGGGCTAACGTCGCGGAATTGAAAAACATGGGAGACGCTTCGCAGTCATTGATAATTCTCGTATCGGTCTCCGGGCTATTTGCGTCACAGGCGCGTGAGTATCTTGATTGCCGTTCGGGCAGGAAGATTCTAATTACTGCGTTTAGCAACGATGACAAATCGAGGTCTTTTGACCGTGTATATCGTCTTGGTAATGCGGGAAACGGAATTGACCGACTCGGCGTTTATTCGAAATACGCCATGACTTATTTTTTCGACTTGCTATCGTCGTGTTACTTGAGTCGCTACCCCTGCACCAAGGGGGAGCCGCTCTATGGGTCTACTTTGGCCTGGCCCGAGTAGTTGCGGCTTTACAGTTCTCTCGCCTGGAGAATGAACGTGGATAATCTGCCACTTTGGCCTTAGAGCCGCGCTAAAAGTGGGAGATAATCCACGCTCGATCGTGGCGTGGAAGCCCGATCTCGACCTATATATAGGTGCAAATAAGCCGTTATCGAAGTTCGATCCTGAAGGTGTACTCCACTACACCAAAGTGTTACCTCGGGAAACGTCACCTCAGTATCCAAAACCACCGTCCTTCATATCCAAACTCAACAAAACCGCAGGTCACAGCTATATAGATACGCCCGGCACCGTGTATCTAGAGGTTTTCGTTGACAGCCCCCAAGGTGGCATCGTATTATCTTCTTCGTTCGCGGGGGCGGCGGTCCAAAAGACCAAAGGACCTGCGGATACTTGAACGATTGGGAGTTTGCCCGAGTGGTTAATGGGGACGGGCTGTAAACCCGTTGGCTCTGCCTACATAGGTTCGAATCCTATAGCTCCCACCCGTCAAGTGCCTGTATAGCTCAGTCGGTAGAGCACTTCGTTGGTAACGAAGAGGTCACCAGTTCAAGTCTGGTTGCAGGCTCCATCCGGCGGTGTAGCTCAGTTGGTTAGAGCACACGGTTCATACCCGTGGCGTCACTGGTTCGAATCCAGTCACCGCTACCATAGGTAACACGGTGGCTTCTCAATAGTATGTTGAGAGGCCACTATGGTATAAAGGCAAAGTCCCGTCCGGGGACGACCTGTTTAGAGGAGGGCTTTATGGCCAAAGAGAAGTTTGAGCGCACTAAGCCGCATGTTAACATCGGCACCATTGGTCACGTCGACCACGGCAAGACCACGCTGACCGCCGCCATCACCAAGGTTCTCTCTGAGACCGAGGGCTGCAAGGCTGACTTCACTGCGTTCGAGAACATCGACAAGGCTCCCGAGGAGCGCGAGCGCGGCATTACGATCTCCGTCTCCCACGTCGAGTACGAGACTGCTGCCCGTCACTACGCTCACGTTGACTGCCCGGGCCACGCTGACTACGTCAAGAACATGATCTCTGGCGCTGCTCAGATGGACGGCGCTATCCTGGTCATCGCTGCTACCGACGGCCCCATGGCTCAGACCCGCGAGCACATCCTGCTCGCCCGTCAGGTCGGCGTTCCCTACATCGTCGTCTTCCTGAACAAGTGCGACATGGTCGACGATGACGAGCTCATCGACCTCGTCGAGATGGAGACCCGTGAGCTCCTCTCCGAGTACGATTTCCCCGGCGACGACATCCCCGTCATCCGTGGCTCCGCTCTGGGCGCTCTCGAGGGCGACGCCAAGTGGATGGACGCCATTCGCGAGCTCATGAAGGCCGTCGACGAGTACATCCCGACGCCTGCTCGTAACAACGACCTCCCGTTCCTGATGGCCGTTGAGGACGTTATGACCATCTCCGGCCGTGGTACCGTTGCTACTGGCCGTGTCGAGCGCGGTGAGCTCAAGCTCAACGAGCCCGTCGAGATCGTCGGCATCAAGGATACCCAGAACACCGTCGTTACCGGTATCGAGATGTTCCGTAAGTCCATGGACTTCTGCGAGGCTGGCGACAACGTCGGTCTGCTGCTCCGCGGCATCAAGCGTGAGGACATCGAGCGCGGCCAGGTTCTCTGCAAGCCCGGTTCGGTTACCCCGCACACCAAGTTCACCGGCGAGATCTACGTTCTGACCAAGGAGGAGGGCGGCCGTCACACCCCGTTCTTCGATGGTTATCGTCCTCAGTTCTACTTCCGTACCACCGACGTTACCGGTACGGTCAAGCTCCCCGAGGGCACCGAGATGGCTATGCCTGGTGACCACATCACCATCGAGGGCGACCTCATCCACCCGATCGCCATGGAGGAGGGCCTGCGCTTCGCTATCCGCGAGGGTGGCCACACCGTCGGTTCGGGCATCGTCTCCACGATCATTGAGTAAATTAGCTCTTTGATATAGCTGACTTAGAGAACCCGGCACTTATATGGGTGCCGGGTTCTTTTCTGCAATGGATATTGAGCCGTTGCTGGTGTCGAGAGGATCGATAATGGTCCTGGATGCACCGTCGATTAGCTCTCGATGGCTTCATTGATGTGTTCCAAATATGAATGGATCCACCGAGAACCAATTGACTCGAGGTTTTCATTGACAGCACTTACGTGGAGCTGATAAAGTAACAACTTGTGCCCGTACGGGGCGGAAATGAAAGGTTCAGGATACATGCGTACTCTAGTTACTCTTGCGTGCACTGAGTGCAAGCGCCGCAACTATACGACCACCAAGAACAAGTCGACCATGCCTGATCGTATGGAGATCAAGAAGTATTGCCCCTGGTGCCGTCACCACACGCTGCACAAAGAGACTCGCTAGTCTCTAGTCACATACGCCAGTAGTTCAATTGGTAGAGCATCGGTCTCCAAAACCGAGTGTTGAGGGTTCGAGTCCTTCCTGGCGTGCCAGTCATTATTCCGTAAGCTCCCACTTGGGGGCTTACGGTTTACTCATGTATAAGCGCATTGCGCGGAGGTAACCCAAATGGCCAACAAGAAGAACAAGAAGAAGGCTCAGCAGCCGGCACCTGCCAACAAAGCTGCCGCCAACTCCAAGGTTGAGGCCAAGAAGGCCGTTGCCAAGAAGAACGAGAAGGCTGCGAAGTCCAAGAAGAACGAGAAGCCTGGTTTCTTCGCCCGCACCAAGAAGTATTTCGCTTCGGTCAAGTCCGAGATGAAGCGTGTCACGTGGCCCGATAAGAAGGAGCTCGTGAACTACTCGGTTGTTGTTTGCGCTTCTCTGATCGTCGTCGGCGTCGTCATCGCTCTGCTCGATGCTGGCTTTGGCGAGGCTCTTGCTCTGTTCTCTGGATTGAGGGGCTAAACCATGTCTAAGCGTTGGTACGTCGTTCACACTTACTCTGGATACGAGAACCGCGTTAAGTCCGATCTCGAGCATCGCATCGAGACTATGGGCATGCAGGACCGTATCTTTGATATCGAGATTCCTATGGAGCGCGTCACCGAGATTAAAGAGGGTGGCAAGCGTGAGACCAAGGATTCCAAGATCTTCCCGGGTTATGTCCTGGTCCGCATGGAGATGGATGACGATGCTTGGACGTGTGTTCGTAACACGCCTGGCGTCACCGGTTTCCTAGGCGGCAACGGCAAGCCCGCTCCGCTTTCCCGCGACGAGTACAACAAGATGACTCGTCGTCCCGGTAAGGGCGATTCGCCCAAGCGCACCTCGGTTGATATTGAGGTCGGTACGTCCGTCCGCGTCACCGATGGCCCGCTTACCGACTTTGATGGCAAGGTCTCCGAGGTTAACACCGAGGCTGGCAAGCTCAAGGTCACGCTGATGATCTTTGGCCGCGAGACGCCGGTCGAGCTCGACTTTAACCAGGTCGCTGTCATCGCTTAAGTTTTCGTCCGTTCGCGCGAGCGTGCTTCTTCTGTGACTGCTCATCTCAGGAGTGCTTCTAACACGTGCGTGCTTACGATATAGCAAGTACTTCACACTCGTGATTCGAAAGGAATGACCATGGCTGAGAAGAAGGTTGCCAACGTCATTAAGCTCCAGATTCCTGCTGGTGCAGCAAACCCCGCTCCTCCAGTCGGCCCCGCCCTGGGCGCTGCTGGCGTGAACATCATGCAGTTCTGCCAGGCCTTTAACGCCGAGACGCAGGACAAGAAGGGTGACATCATCCCCGTTGAGATCTCTGTCTACGAGGACAAGTCCTTCTCCTTCATCACCAAGACCCCGCCGGCGGCTCACCTTATCAAGAAGGAGCTGAACCTCAAGTCTGGTTCCGCTAAGCCCCAGGCTGACAAGGTTGGTCAGCTCTCCCAGGAGCAGCTCACCAAGATCGCCGAGATCAAGATGCCGGACCTCAATGCCAACGACATTGACGCCGCCAAGAAGATCATCGCCGGTACCGCCCGTTCCATGGGCGTCACCATCGCTGAGTAGCGATTTCTTATGGTAACGGCGGGTGCTCCGACCGGGGCGCCCGTTAAATGTGTGCAATAGGGCACACGATACGATGTGGGAGGGCTCACGCCCGTTTAACCACAGGAGGTAATGCACATGGCTAAGCATGGTAAGAGCTATAACGCCGCTGCCGAGAAGATCGACCGCGCCACGCTCTACACCCCCCTTCAGGCTGCCAAGCTCATCAAGGAGCTCGACACCGCCAAGTTCGACGAGACCGTCGAGGCTCACTTCCGTCTGGGCATCGATACTCGTAAGGCTGACCAGAACATCCGTGGTTCCATCTCCCTGCCCCACGGCACCGGCAAGACCGTTCGTGTTGCCGTCTTCGCCGAGGGCGAGAAGGCCCGTGAGGCTGAGGCTGCCGGCGCCGACATCATCGGTTCCGACGAGCTCGTCGCCCAGATTCAGAAGGGCGAGATCAACTTCGACGCCGCTATCGCTACGCCGAACATGATGGCCAAGGTTGGCCGCATCGGTAAGATCCTTGGTCCCCGTGGCCTCATGCCGAACCCCAAGCTCGGCACCGTGACCATGGACGTCGCCAAGATGGTCTCTGAGCTCAAGGCTGGCCGCGTTGAGTACCGCGCCGACCGCTACGGCATCTGCCACGTGCCCCTGGGCAAGAAGTCCTTCTCTGAGCAGCAGCTCGTCGAGAACTACGCTGCCCTGTACACCGAGATCCTGCGCGTCAAGCCCTCTTCTGCTAAGGGCAAGTACGTCAAGTCCATCTCCGTGTCTTCCACCATGGGCCCTGGCGTCAAGGTCGATCCCGCTGTCCAGCGTGACTTCCTGGCTGAGTAACTGCTAGTTACTGCCTGAGCAAAGCAAGCATTGCTAAAGAAACCCGGTTCTGCCTTGTGCAGGACCGGGTTTCTTGCTATCGCATCAAAACCACCTCAAAGGGGACAGCGTCCCCTTTGAGGTGGTTACCAGGGTGTTCTAGCGGTTGAGGACTCGATTGCCTCGTGGCGTTTGAGCTCCCGGCGCATGGTTTGCGAATTGAGCCAGGCTGCCTGCCAGCCACGGATGGGGTAGCGCGTCTGGTCGAGCTCAAACTGTGTATAGCCGCAGGCGTTGATGATCGTCGTTCCACACACATGCTGACGCTCGCGCTGAAAATCGCAACCGTAGCTTTGGTGCACATGCCCGTGCACCATGTAGTCGGGATTCCAGGATTCGAGTACTGTGTTAAAGCACTCGAACCCTCGATGCGGCAGATCGTCCAGATCACCCATACCGGCGGCGGGTGCATGGGTAAGCAGAATGTCGCACCCGCCGACCATCCTAACCTTACGCGACAGCTTACGCATGCGCTTGGACATCTCGCGTTCGGTGTACATGTTGGCGCCGTCGCGATAACGCATGGACCCGCCAAGGCCCGCAATGCGAATCCCTCGGTACGTGTACACGCTGTCTTCTACGCAGATACATCCGCCCGGTGCATGACGTGCGTAGCGGTCATCGTGATTGCCGCGCACGTAGATGAGCGGTTTGTTGATGACCGTGACCAAAAACTCAAGATAGTCCGGGTCCAGATCGCCAGCGGACAAAATCAGGTCGACTCCCTCAAAGCGTTCCTTGCGAAAGCACTCCCAAAGGCATCGTTCTTCGGTATCGGCTATGGCAAGGATTTTCATAGGGCAGGGACTTTCGGCTCATCGTTGGGCTGCGGAATGGTGCCCACCACGTTGTCGGCCAACCAGTCCATCTCGACGATTTGAGTGCTCGGCAGTGGGGGAAAGCCCTCGATCTGCACCACGCCGTCTTGGCTATGGAGCTCGCCGCCAAATGGATTGATGGAGCCCTCGACGATGCCATTGCGGAGTAGCTGAACAAGCTTGCGCGTCTGATAGGGCAGGCCCGGAGCGTAGCGAATATCGATAACGCCCGAGCTCATGCCATACCAGTAGTTGACGGCGCGGACCCGGCTGTCGTCACTGGTCTCGTCCCAGGTGCCATGCAGCAGACTTCGCACGATAAGCTCGTAATATCGGCCCCAGTTCCACACCGGCATGGCAATGCCGGCAACCTTGCCATCGATCAGGCGGTGAAGTCCGTAGGCCGTGGGATCTTCGAGCGACTTTGACATGTCGGCGCCGGTCATGACGCTCACGCCTTCGCGGCACATGGCCTCGGCAAGGCCACCGGCAGGCACATCGCCCCAGGTCAGGATAATTTGCGCACGGGGGTCGAGCAGCGAGGCGCCAATCGCAAAGGCATTGATTTCGCTGAGTGCGCCCGAGGCAAAGACCGACGCGTGGTAACCGATGCGGTGGTTGTCCGCCATGCTGGCGGCAAGGGCGCCCAGGAGGAACTTGGCCTCGTACATCTTGCCAAAGTACGAACGGACGCTTTGATGGGGAAGACCGATAGAGCAGTTGAGGAACCGAACCCGGGGATACTCAACGGCAGCCCTGAGCGTGTATTCCATCAGGCGGTGCGAGGTCGAGAAGATGACGTTTGCTCCATGTTTGACAGCCGTTTCCACGGCGGCGTAGAACGCGTCCGGATCATGGCAGTCCTCGAACGCCTCGGTGCGCACGATACCGCCAAAGTGCTCATCGAGATACTGACGCCCTTGGTCGTGCAGGCTGTCCCAGCTCGACGTCGCACAGGGGAACTCATGGATAAAGGCGATGCGCAGGGGGTTGGCCGCCGAATAGACGGTCTTGCCCATAAAGAAGCTGAGCACGCCGGAGGTGGACTTGGCGGGCGACTCCTCCTCATCGACGCTCGGTGCTTCGACAAGATCTACCTTGTCCTCGTTATTTTTGCCGGCAATGACCAGCTCGCGCCAGATCTTGCACAGGCGGTTTACGACGATATCCGTCGGTGTATCCAGCAGGCGGTCCTGGTTGTACACATTGAGGTAGACGAGCATGGCGTCGGCGGGCGTAATGTCCAGGTGGTCGCCGCCCGCGCGAAGGTAGGCGCGCTTAAAGAGTAAGAAGGTGTGGCGCAGGTAGTCGACCTTTTTCTGCGGCCATTTTTCGATAAGGTTCTGACCGAGCATCTTCGCGAGCGTTTCGTAGCTTCCCTCACGCGAGAACTCGATCTCGTATAGGGGGCAGACGCGCCAAAACGCGCAGAACTCGCCGTACAGGCGGCTTTCGACGGAATCCCATGTGCCGGGGTAGAGACGGGTGACCTTGGCCGAAACCGTCGGGGCGTCTAGGAATTTGAGGACACTGACGCGTTTGTTGCCTTCTTGGACATAGAACCGATGCATGAACTCGGTGACGATGACGGGGACGCGATAGCCCTCGGTCACCTGGATGTCGTAGAGGTTGGACCACTTGCGGGCGAACTCGGTGCTAAACGGAAGCAGGGGCATAAAGTTGCATGAAAAGGCGGACTGACGGCCCTTGGTGACCGTGCCGACGACCATTTCGAGCGGAATATCCCGCAGGCCGACATTCTCTCGCTGACCTAAGGGGAGCTGAGCAACCAAGCTATCGAGGTCCGTAAGGTATGGATGCTCGCTTTGGCTAATGGCGCGTCGACGTCCTTGCTCGCCGCGCTTGCGTGCTTGACGATAGGCCTCTTCCATAATGTTGCTCCCTTAGTCGTTTAAACAACTATATGAACCATGGTACCACGAATGAAAACCACTACAAAGATGCCTGACCCCTTTGCGGTGGTTTAGGCGATGATGGGGGCGATGGCGCGGATGCAGGCGTCGGCAGCGGTGAAAGTGGTGCTGTCGTCGCTGACGATAAAGATGATCTTTCCTTTGATGCCAAAGTCGCCGATTTCGCTAAAGAGCACGTAGGGCTCTTTGTCAAAGCCCGAGATGGGCGAGACGGCCGTTTTGGTTGCGCTCGTGAGCTCGTCTGCCAGCACGTCAAGGGAAGCCCACTTAGACGTGTCCTTTACGGCAACGGGCACGGCCACGCGTCCAAAGGGCATCAAATGCACGAGCGTGTTCTTGGAGATGTTGGAGTTGGGCACAATGATGGTCTGTCCACAGGCATCCTCAATCGTTGTATGGCGCCAAGTGATGTCTTGGACCACGCCGGATACGCCGCCGACCTCGATATTGTCGCCGGGTTTGATGATGCCCATAAAGGTCACTTGCATGCCGCCGATAAGGTTTGACAGCGTGTCCTGAAAGCCGAGCGAGATGGCGATGCCGCCGACGCCAAGAGCGGCGACGAGGGCGTTTGCATTAATGCCAAAACAGTTGTCGAGGATAAAGCTGCCGCCGATCATCCAGATGACGGCGAGCGCGATGTTGATGAAGATACTCGATGCCGGTAGCGGGTTATCGTCTCGGTTAAGCAGATGGTTCAGGGTCTTGGATACGACCTTGGCGGCGACGGCGGTGCCTATCGCCAAGATGACGGCCCAGATGATGTTGTGGACCCACCGTTGCTCAAAGAAATGAAGAATCGGCTCAAACAATTCCATGTAGGGAAAACCTCCTAATGATCGTTCAACCATGATACCCACCAAGAAGCCCGTCCGATCAAATTCGGACGGGCTTCTGTGCTCGATATAAGGTTTACGCGGCGGGGCTGTAAGGCCCGGCGGTGTAGCTTAGCGTCGACGCTTCCAGATAATACCGAGCATGATGACGATGATGCCGCCGATAAGGCACGCGCCAACTACTGCCAGCGTGCGGTCTCCCGTTGCGGCGAGCTTACCGGTCGTCTTCTTGGTGATGACCTTCGTGGTCGTCGTGTCCGTCTTAGGCGAGGGCTTAGGCGTCGGGGCCGGTGTGGGCGTGGGGTCCACGGCAGTGGAGCCAAAGCTGATGGTGCCGGCGAGCCCGGCCATCTTGCTCTCCCAGCCGTTCTGCCCAATCAGCGCCCTCAGCGCCGCCTCGCACGTGCCCCACTCGGTGTACTTGGTGGCGTTTGCGAAGGTGGGGAAGTCGGTCGTGTTGGTGATGATGTAGTTGTTGGTGGCGACGGTATAGGTCTTGGTGGGATCGAGCGTGCTGCCGTCTTTGGTGAGTGTGGCACTCACAATGCGCTTGCCTTCGGGCTGCGTCCAATCAATCGTCACGTTGATGCCGCCAAAGGAGAGAACGCTGCCAGAGTCATCGCGCCACTTGTACTTGTCTTGCGCCTCCTGCTCGGTGTGACCGGCCGCCACATAAGCCTGCTGAAGCTCGTAGCTGTCGTTGCAATCGTCGCTAATTTGTAGCGAGTGCTCGAGCGCTGCGAGGAAGTCCGCGCCGGTCATGGTCCAGGTCTCCACGGTGTTGCCGTAGGGCGAGATGGCGATGACGTTGCCGGCGGTCACGTTGCCCGCCGCGATGCCGCCAGCGTTTTCGATAGCGAGGTCTGCGCCCGTCAAGGCAAGATAGGAGCCGCAAATCACGTGGCCGATGGTCTGGGCTTTGGTGGTGTCGTCCTCCTTGCTGGGGCGGAAATCGGTGGTGCGCACCATTTCCCAACCATGCGTGCCTGCGGCGTCCTCGCCGTAGAAATAGTTGGTGGTGGATGTGCCGAGCACCTTGTTCGATTCGTTTTCAAAGGCCTCGTCGAGCGGCTTGATCTTGTTGCGGACGGCTTCAAGGCAGCTTTGGTAGTCGGAGCCCTTGTCGGGGTCTGCCAAAAGGTCGTTGACGTTCTTGGCGGTGTAGAGCTTCTCGTCGCTGCCGTCTGCAGGGACCGTGACCGTGTCATCGTCGGTCGTCTCGGTGCCATTGGTGTCGTACTTGTACGGAATGGAAAGCAGCCCCACCTCGGCAAAGGCGCTGCCTGCCTCGACAACGTGGATCGTCTTGCCGTCGGCTCCCGTCACCTTCTCGTTAAGGTTGATGTGCTCGTGGCCTGCGATAAGGGCATCGATGCCACGGAGCCGTGTGGCAAAGGTCTTGGCGCTGAGCGTATGCGCGATACAGACGACAACGTTGCAGCCCTCCTTGCGCAGCTGCTCTGCCTCGGTATTGATGGCGTTCGTGGCACTCGAGAACGACGTGCCCGCGACCAGGTCCGCGCGCAGCGAGGATCCCAGCGACTCATCCATGGCACCCACGACGCCGACCTTGATTTTGTAGTCGAATGTGGAGTGATCTTCGCTATCCTCCCAGGTGCGATCGAGCGTCTTCGTGATGCTCGAGCTCCATACGCCGCTCGTAGACTTTGCGTTCGCGCAGAGCATGGCGAAGGGCGTGCCAGTGGTGCTGTAGCCGGTCATGGTGCGGAGTTTGTCCGCGCCGTAGCTCCAGTCGTGGTTACCTGGCGTGGTCGCGTCGTAGCCGTCGGCATAGAAGGTGTCCATGAGATCGGCGATGCTCTTGCCCTCGCTCATGGTGGCGAAGGACTGTCCGTGGAAGGTGTCGCCCGCATCGAGCAAAAGATCGGGGGCGTTGCCCTGGGCGCTATAGAGAACCGCCAGTCCGTCAAAGCCCACAGTGCCAGTGCCCTTGCTTTCGTTGTAGCTGTACTTGTAGCTGCCGTGGATGTCGTTGGTGTGCATGACGGCCACGGAGCCGTCAATAGCGGCGGGCAGGTTCCCCGCGAAAGCGAGGCTTGGGATGCCTGCGAGCGCGCCGGCAAACAACGCGGCGGCTAACGCAAGGCGGGGGAGTCTTTTCATGGCAGTTTCCTTAGTCCTTAGCCAGAATGTCTGGTTGAATATCGGATTATCGACATAATATGCGAAAACCGCCGCAAGGGCGTCTGTCCCTTTGCGGCGGTTTTGGCGTTTGCGCAGATAAAACCTGCCAAAATAAACCTGTCCCTTTTTGGCAGGTTTTAGCTCAGCAGCATGCGGTCGTTGGCGAGCTCGCCTCCCGAGACCTCCTCGAACTTCTGCAGCAGGTCGGCTACGGTGAGCGACTTCTTCTCATCGCCCGCCACGTCGTAGATCACGTGGCCTTCGTGCATCATGATCAGACGGTTGCCCAGACGGATGGCGTCGTTCATGTTGTGCGTGACCATGAGCGTGGTCAGGTGGTTCTCGTCGACGATCTCCTCGGTCAGGTTAAGCACCTTAGAGGCCGTCTTGGGGTCGAGGGCCGCGGTGTGCTCGTCGAGCAGCAGCAGGCGCGGCCTGGTGAGCGTGGCCATCAGCAGGGTGAGTGCCTGGCGCTGGCCACCCGAGAGCAGGCCGACCTTGGCGTTGAGACGCGTGTCCAGACCAAGGTCCAGGCGCTTGAGCAGCTCGACGTACTCATCTTTCTCGGCCTTGGTGACGCCCCACGAAAGGCCGCGACGCTGGCCGCGACGCTTGGCGAGGGCCAGGTTCTCGGCGATCTGCATGTCGGCAGCGGTACCGCGCATGGGGTCTTGAAACACGCGGCCCAGGTACTTGGCGCGCTGCGACTCGCTCAGGCGCGAGATGTCGGTGCCGTCGAGCTCAATAACGCCCGAATCGAGCGGGTACACGCCGGCGATCATGTTGAGCAGCGTGGACTTGCCGGCGCCGTTGCCGCCGATCACGGTTACAAAGTCGCCGTCATTCAGGGTGAGGTCGACGCCGGTGAGCGCGCGCTTCTCGGTGACGGTGCCCTTGTTAAAGGTCTTCTTGACGTGCGAGAGCTTAAGCATCTGCCTCATCCCCCTTCGTGTAGGAGCTGCGGAGCTTATAGCGCTCCCAAACCACGGGCACGCACAGGGCCACAGCGACAATCACGGCGGAGAGCAGCTTCATGTCGTTGGCGTCCATGCCCAACTGCAGCACGATGGCGCGGATAAGGAAGTACACCACGGAGCCAAAGACGGCGGAGGCAAGACGGACGCTAAACTGCGTGAGGCCGCCGGGCAGCAGACGGCCGAGCACCTCGCCGATAACAATGGCGGCAAGACCGATAACGATGGCACCGGTGCCCATACCAATGTCGGCATACTTTTGGCTCTGGCAGATGAGCGCGCCCGAAAGGCCGATGAGGGCGTTGGAGAGCACGAGGGCGATCATCTTGGTGGAGTTGGTGTTGACGCCCAGGGCGCGGATCATGTACTCGTTGTTGCCGGTGGCGCGCAGCGCCGAGCCAATCTCGGTGCCAAAGAACCAATACAGGATGGCAACGATAGCCACGGCGAGCAGGATGCCCAAGATGATGGCAACGGTGGACTGCGGCAGGCCGGTCATATTGCTGACGGCCGAAAACACGGTGCCCTTGGCAAGAATGGGCGTATTGGACTTGCCCATGATGCGCAGGTTGATGGACCACAGGCTGATCTGGGTGAGGATTCCGGCGAGGATCGCGGGAATCTCAAAGACGGTGGTCAAAATGCCCGTGACGGCACCCGCGATGGCGCCGGCGCACATACCGGCCAGCACGGCGAGCAGCGGGTCGACGTTGTTATTGACGATGAGCACAGCGCAGACGCAGCCGCCGAGGGCAAAGCTGCCGTCGCAGGTCATATCGGGAATGTCGAGCAGGCGGAACGTGATAAACACGCCAAGCGCCATAATGCCCCAGAGGACGCCCTGCGAAACGGCGCCCTGCAATGCAATGAGCATGCTTCATACCTCCTAGGATAGGGTGGACACGTGATTCACCATAATAGCGGTAACAATGCATAGAAGAGCTGCGGACAGACGTTTTGTTTTACCTGAAACAAGCAGGGCGGACGCCGGTCTACAGCGCCCGCCCCTGTGGCTCAGATATTGAATAACGCGGCTAAAGCGCGAGCACGGGCTCTAGACGCATGCCGCGCATGGCGCTACGCGTCCAGAGCGGAAAGATCAATGCCCAGAGCCTCGGCCATCTCGTCGTTCTTGACGACGACCAGGTCTTTGCTTGAGAGGTGCTTGATCGCCATGTCCTCGGGCTTGGCTTCGCCCTTCAGGATCTTGACGGCCATCTCGCCTGCGGCGTAGCCCAGATCCTCGTAGTTGATGGAGAGGGTGAACAGGCCGCCGGCCTTGCACATGCCCTCCTCGCCGGTCACGAAGGGGAGCTTATTTTCCTTGCAGATCTGGCCGACCTGCGAGGCACCCGCGGCGATGGTGTTGTCGGTGGGGGAGTACAGCGCATCGACCTTGCCCACGGCAGACTCGACGACGGACTGAATCTCGTTGGAGCTCGAGACGGTGAAGTCAGTGTACTGGAGGCCCAGCTTGTCGAGCTCCTTCTTGGCGGCCTTGATCTGGACGTCGGAGTTGGACTCGGCGGTGCAGTAGAGCAGGCCGACCTTTTTAACGTCGGGCAGGACCTTCTGCATCATCTCGAGCTGCTCGGCGACCGGGGTGAGGTCGGAAGCGCCCGTGACGTTGGTGCCGGGCTTGTCGTTGTCCTGGACCAGGCCGGAGGCGGCGTAGTCGGTGATGGCGCAGCCCACGATGGGGATATCGGCCGTGGCGCCGGCGGCAGCCTGCGCGGCGGGCGTGGCGATGGCATAAATCAGGTTGACGTTGTCGCCCACAAACTTGTCGGCAATGGACTTACACGTGGACTGGTCGTTCTGGGCGTTCTTCTGGTCGATCTTGACCTTAAGGCCGCTCTTCTTGATGGCCTTGACGAAGCCGGCGTTGGCGGCATCGAGCGCGGAGTGCTCGGTGAGCTGCAGAACGCCGATGGTGTAGTCGGAACCGGCGGCAGCGGAGCCGGAACCAGAGTTGCCGCCGCATCCGGCGAGCGGGGCGAGCGCGAGCAGGCCGGCGGAGACCAGAAGGCTCCTGCGGCTGATGGTGATGTCCTTCATATCATTACCCCCAGTATAAAAATGGCTGGAAACACTGCACTGGGACAAAGTGCAAGTGGAACTATAGTAGCGCTGATGTCCATTTTTACAACAGCCTGGCGGGTTTTTTTAATACAGAATCGGATGGGCGGTACGGGTAGTCGAATGGGCGGCGGAGGGCCTTATGCGGCGGAGGAGGCGTCGTCCTCGTCTAGGGCGGCGAAGAGCTTCTTGCCGTCGAGGAGACGTGTGGTGACGTTTCTCATTCGGCCAATCTCTACAGTACGCAACGTGTCATCGGCGCCTCGGGCGTCGTAGACCGTTCCCAGCAAATACGAGATGCCGTCTCGTTGCTTGATGGCAAAGGGACGGAGTGTCATCCGTGCTGCTTCGGTTTCGCCACGTGTCGTGACGCTCGAAATATCAAAACTCACCGTGGTTCCGTGGTCGATGGCCTGCTCGACGAGCTCGCACGTGTCGATGCGCTTGATGGGCGTGCGTGTTGCCTTGGTAGCCTTGCTGCCTGCGCTTGGAGCGGGTTCGGGTGTATCGAGGTAGCCGCGAACGTCGGCACTCGCCATGGCAACTAAGTGCTGCGCCATACTCTTGCGGATAGCGATAGGCGTGGAGCGGTTGCGCATGACCATACCGTGGAGCCGGATGATCTCTTCATCGGTGAGCGGGCGGGTAAGAAGTTTGTAGCCCACGCCGCGTTTGTACTCAATTTCGTATCCGGCATGGCGAAGCGCGGAGATGGCGGTGTAGATGCTGCGCCGCGCCGCCGAGATGGGCATGCGGGCGGGGTCGTCGGGATGGGCGAGGCGCCGGATCAACTCATCGGAAAGCATGGCCTTGTCCTCGCCGGTGTTTTCGCTTAATAGTTGCAGGATGCGAACGGCGCGATAGGCTGCCATCGAGGCGGCGCCTCTAGTCGTGGTGTCGTAGGTTTCAACAGCGGCTTCGGTCATGGTACCCACGTCCTTTCCGTTTTGGGTGGCGACGGTATGGAGCCTAGGACGTGGGGCTTTCCCAGGGGTGCAGGGCGCTCTGGGCGGTCGGTAGTCGTCGGCAAACGGCGGGTCGAGTTTTCAACAGCCCTGGTCAACTGACCAAAAACTTGCCAAAAGCTTGACGGATGCTGTTGAAAAAAGCGTCTCTCGACCGATGTCGAGAGACGCTTATGCGATGAGCGTTGGCGTGTGGCGACGCGAGCTAGCGTCCGACGATTAGAAGTCGGCGTTGCCCACGGTGCGCGGGTGCGGCAGGACGTCGCGGATGTTGCCCACGCCGGTCAGATACATGACCAAGCGCTCGAAGCCCAGACCGTAGCCGGCGTGCTTGCAGGAACCGTAGCGGCGCAGGTCAAGGTAGTACTTGTACTGCTCGGGATTCATGCCCAGGTCCTTGATGCGGGCCTCGAGCAGATCCAGGCGCTCCTCGCGCTGGGAGCCGCCGATAATCTCGCCGATACCGGGAACCAGGCAGTCGGCGGCGGCGACGGTCTTGCCGTCGTTGTTCATGCGCATGTAGAAGGCCTTGATCTCGGCCGGGTAGTCGGTCACAAAAGTCGGTCGCTTAAAGTGTTCCTCGGTCAGGAAACGCTCGTGCTCGGTTTGCAGGTCGATGCCCCAGCTCACGGGATAGTCAAACTTGTGACCGGCGGCGACGGCTTGCTCCAGGATTTCGACGGCCTCGGTATAGGTGACGCGGGCGAAGTCGGAGTTGGCGACATGGTCCAGGCGCTCGAGCAGACCCTTGTCCACAAACTTGTTGAGCATATTGAGCTCGTCGGGGCAGGTGGCCATAACGTCCTTAAGGACGTACTTGAGCATGGCTTCGGCGTTGTCCATGTAGTCGTTGAGGTCGGCGAAGGCCATCTCGGGCTCGATCATCCAAAACTCGGCGGCGTGGCGCGTGGTGTTGGAGTTTTCGGCGCGGAAGGTGGGGCCAAAGGTGTACACGTCGCCAAAGGCCATGGCAAAGTTCTCGGCATTGAGCTGGCCGGACACGGTGAGGCTTGCATGCTTGCCAAAGAAGTCCTGGCTCCAGTCGACCTCGCCGGACTCGGTGAGGGGCGGATTTTTGGGGTCGAGCGTGGTCACGCGGAACATCTCGCCGGCGCCTTCGCAGTCACTCGTGGTGATGATGGGGGTGTTGACGTAGACAAAACCCTGCTCCTGGAAGAAGCGGTGGATGGCGGCAGCCGCGACAGAGCGGATGCGGAACACGGCGCGGAACAGGTTGGTGCGCGGGCGCAGGTGCTGCTGGGTGCGCAGGAACTCGACGGTTGCGCGCTTCTTCTGCAGCGGGTAATCCGGGGCGCTGACGCCCTCGACCTCGATGGAAGTGGCAGAAAGCTCGAAAGGCTGGGGTGCATCGGGGGTCAGTTTGACGGTGCCGGTGCAAATGAGTGCGGCCGAGACGTTTTGATGAGCGATCTCGTCGTAGTTGTCGAGTGCCTCGCGGTTCATGACGACCTGCAGGTCGCGGAAGCAGCTGCCGTCGTTGAGCGTAACAAAGCCAAAGTTCTTCATGTCGCGGACGGACTTGACCCAGCCGGCGACGGTGACGGTCTGGCCGCCGAGCGACTCGGCATCGGCATAGAGCTGCGCGATTTTGGTGCGGTTCACGTATCCTCCCATAACGGTTGAATGATAGTTATCCATACAGTTCGATATTCTAGCAGCTCGGCTCATTTGGGCTATACAGATAAGGCATTGGCGGGATGGTTTTTCAAACGAAAAGCGCCCGCGGCCAAATGGTCGCGGGCGCTTGACGAGGTGCCTTTTGGCTGTATGGCGCGGGGCCTGGCTACTTGGTCTTGGCTACCAGCAGCGGGTCGCCCAGCTTGACGAGCGGGTTGCCGCCGATAAGCGTTCCAGATTCGCCGACATGGTCGATGCTCTTAAGACGATCGAGCTCGGAAACGATGACGGTCACGATGTCCTCGTGACCAGCGGCCTTAATGGCCTCGCGGTCGAAGCTGATGAGCGGCTGGCCTGCCTTGACCACATCGCCCATCTCGACAAAGCGGGCAAAACCCTTGCCGTTCATTTCCACGGTGCCCAGGCCAACATGGATGAACACGCGAAGACCGTCCTCGGTGATCATGCCAATGGAGTGGTTGGTGACAGTGGTGGCGCCGATGCGGCCGTTGGCGGGCGCATAGATGGTGCCGGTAATGGGCTCGATGCCATAGCCCTGGCCAAGCATGCCCGAGGCGATCGTCTCGTCGGGAACCTCGTCCAGGTTGACGAGCACGCCGTTGACGGGGGCATAGATGACGCCTTCGCGGGTAGCGAAGCTTGCTGCGGGCGGAACGGACGCCTCGCCGGTCGAGGTGAAGGTGGACTTAAGCGAATCGAGCAGACCCATAGTTGCCTCCAACTTAAATAGGCGCATATCGCGCGTTTGGTTTGCCGGAAACGTTTCACATGTGTTTCGCGGCTTGGTCAACGCCCCTATTCTACGCTGCTCAACGATACCTCTGAACTGGGATTATGTGATATATCAGTTGAAGGGAAACTTATTGCCGGAGTGTTTCTGCGCCACGGGTTCAAGTGGGGTACGCTTGAAGGCGAAAAACAAGGGCGCATAATTTGCGCGAAGGGAGCACATATGATTGTCGAGAACCATGCGCTGTGGGGCGAGGAGCCGACCGAGGATTATCCGGCGACGTTTACGTATTTGGGTGCCGAGCCGTTGCCCGATAAACCGAATGGCCGCCGCCCCGCGGTGATTATCTGTGGCGGAGGTGCGTTTACGCATATCGCTCCGCATGAGCAGGATCCTGTGGCGTTTGCGTTTTTGGATCACGGTTACCAGGCCTTTGTGCTCAACTATGTCACGAGTTCTACGGGTGACGTGAGCTTTCCGCACCCCCAGGCAGATCTTGCCAAGATGGTCGCCACGGTGCGCGCCAACGCCGACGAGTGGCATGTCGATCCTAAGCGCGTGTGCGTCGTGGGCTTTTCTGCTGGCGGCATGATTTGCGCCTCGCTGGCAACACAGTGGAAGACCGGCCCCTTTGCGGCACTTGCCGGGGCGCGTCCGGACGACATTCGTCCCGATGCCGTGGTGCTGGGCTATCCATTGCTCGACTTTGCCTATGTGCGCGACATGCAGACGCGCGATCCGCGCATTGACTTGCGTGTGCCCAAGACGGGTGGCAAGACGGGGCGCGATTTGCTCAACGACTACCTGTCGATGGTGACGGGCGGCGAGGCAACTGACGAGCATCTGGCCGACATCTGCCCCACCACGCATGTTTCGCGTCAGATGCCACCGACCTTTGTGTGGGGCGTGTCCGACGACAAGACGGCGCCGATCGCGCAGGTCTACCCGTTTGCCCAACGCATGGCAGAGGAGGGCGTCCCTTGCGAGATGCACGTCTTTGACCAGGGCGGTCACGGCCTTTCGCTCGGCAACGCCAACACCGCGGTCGACAACGAGGACAAGCAGGTGGCGGTCCGCCCCTGGATCCGCCTAGCCTTCCGCTTCCTGGAGCGCCATCTGTAAGAGGACGGGCATCCCAGCCCTTCAATAACTTGCGGTGAAATAGTTCCGATCTGGGGCATCAACCAGCCCATCCGGGGGTGCGGACGATTTCTTGGACCGCGCCTAGGCGTATCCAAGCTTCCTGCGGTACTCCATCGGGCTCAGCCACCCGAGGGACTTCTTGATCCGCTCCTCACGATAGTACACGAGGTAGGCCTCGAGCCTTCCCATGAACTCCTCGGCCGTCACGCCCTCCCAGTCCCTGTAGTGGAAGAACTCGTTCTTGAGGCGCCCGAAGAAGCCCTCGCAGGCCGAGTTGTCCGGGCTGCAGCCCTTCGCGGACATGCTCCTGACCAGGCCGTTCTCCTCGCAGATCCCGATCCACTCCGGCCAGCGGTAGTGGCCGCCCCGGTCCGAGTGGATCGTCGTGCGCGCGCCCGCCGGCCTCGCCGCGCAGGCCTTGAGCAGGCTCGAGTTCGCGAGGCGCTTGTCGGGGTGCAGCCCGATCGACCAGGCGACGGGCATCCCGTCGAAGCAGTCGACGATCGGGCTCAGGTAGACCTTCTCGCCGCCCGGGAGCCTGAACTCGGTGATGTCGGTGAGCCACAGCCGGTTGGGCTCGTCGGCGCGGAACCTCCTGCTCACGAGGTTCTCCGGCGCCTTGGAGACCTCGCCGGCGTAGGAGCTGTAGCCCCGGGCGCGCCTCTTGTTGTAGACGACCTCGAGGCCCTCCTCGCGCATCACGCGGGCCACGCGCTTCTCGCTGGCCCGGACGCCCTCGCGGCGCAGGCGCGCCCAGACGGTGCGGTACCCCCAGCACCCCGAGCCCTCGCGGAAGATGCGCACCACGCGGTCGCGTATGTCGGCGTCGCGGTCGCGCGGCGCGGCGACGCGGGGCCTCCAGTACTCATAGGAGCTCTTCGATATCCTCAAGAAACCTGTGATCGAGCGGAGGGGCAGGGCGGTCGCCCGCCTCAATCTCTCGCCGAGCTCGCACTTGCTCCTGTTCGAGATCGAAGCCGGGTCCCACCCTTCCGCTTTTAGGTCGGCCAACACCGCCCTGAGCAGCAGGTTCTCTATCTGGTCCTCGTTGAGCCCGGCGAGCGGGCCGGTCGCCGGCGGGGCGTAGATCGACTTGTCGGGGCCCAAGCTGGCCTCCTTCCGTGGCGGTTTCCTCGCCCCGATTCTACAGCGCGCCCCGGTGTAGCTGTGCGGGAGGTGCCCCGTCGCCCACTTCTTGGCCGCGCCCACCGAGACCCCCGCGAACTTCGCGGCGGCGGTCGGCCCCATGCCGTCCTCCGTCGCCAGGAGGAAGAGCTCGACCTTCTCCCTGCTGTACATGCGAACCTCCAGTCCGGACCGCCCCGCGGTCCAACTTTCTGTCCGCACCCCC
>CABUTN010000028.1 GCA_902494565.1 uncultured Collinsella sp.
CAGGCAGGAATTCGACGGCAAAGACGGCGCCATCGCTTGCGGGGAGCTCGTCGTAGGTCACATCGACCTGGGGCTCGCTAAAGACGGTCGGCACGCAGGAGCGGAAAAGCTCCTCGTCGATGCCCTCGACGTCGTAGCGGTTGATGATCCTCAGGGCCTCGATGCCCTTGATGCCGAGAATTTCGGTCAGCTCGCCCTTGAGCTGCTGAGCCTCGACGTCGAACCCGGGTTTCTTCTCCACGTAGATACGAGAGACCATTGGTTCCTGCCTTCCTGATCGGTTGGGCGTACGGTACGGTATGCGGCAGCGGTCGGTTTGCGGGGTCTGCCCTGCGGTCGCCTTGAGCCACATGTTTGTAAACCTCACTATGATACGACAGCTCGCGGCGCGGTGAGGACGGCGAGGGTGCTACAGTGAAGCGCAAACAAGAGAAAGGCATCACATGGCATTCGTTTCTCTCGCCATCATCGCACTCGTGGCCTTTGCGAGTCCTTTTATCGCCTCGGCGATTCCCGGAAAACCCGTTCCCGAGACGGTCTTTTTGCTCGTGCTCGGCGCGGTGCTGGGACCCCATATGCTCGGCGTCATCCATGTAGATGCCGAGGTCTCGCTGGTGTCCGAGCTCGGTCTGGCCTTTTTGTTCCTGCTTGCCGGCTTTGAGATCGATCCCAAGAGCATCACGGGCGTCGAGGGCCGCTACGGCTTGGCGACGTGGGTCGTCACGTTTGGTATCGCCTGGCTTGCTGTGCGCTTTACCCCGTGGTTCTCGGTCAGTCATTTCGACGGTATCGCCGTGACGCTTGCCCTCACTTCCACGGCGCTCGGCACGCTCGTACCCATCATGCGTGAGCGCTCGCTCACTGGCACGCGTGTGGGCGACTCCATCCTTGCCTATGGCACGTGGGGAGAGCTCGGTCCCGTGCTCGCCATGTCGGTGCTGCTGTCTGCCCGCACTGGCATCCAAACGCTCGTAATCCTTGGCTTGTTTGCGGTGGTTTGCGTGTTGCTTGCCGTGGTCCCGAGCCGCTCCAAGCGCGTCGGCAGCCGTTTCTTTGCGTTTGTCGAGGAGCGCGCCGATACCACGTCGCAGACCTTCGTGCGCCTGACGGTGCTCATCCTGGTCACACTCGTGGCGTTCTCGGCCGTCTTTGATCTCGACATCGTGTTGGGTTCTTTTGCCGCCGGCTTTGTCCTGCGCTATATCATCCCCGAGGGCAACCATACGCTCGAGACCAAGCTCGACGGTCTGGCCTACGGCTTTTTGATTCCGGTGTTCTTTACCGTATCGGGCGCAAAGATCGACCTGACGGCCGTGGCTTCGCGCCCGGGCTTGCTCGTGGGCTTTATCGTGGCGTTGCTGATTATTCGTGCCGTGCCGATCCTTGTCTCTATGAGCATTTGTCCTGCGACGCGCGATGTGTCGGCGTATGGCCGCATTACCGTGGCCCTGTACTGCACCACGGCGCTGCCGATCATCGTTGCCGTGACGAGCGTTGCCGTCAACGCGGGCGCGCTGTCGCAAGACATCGCGTCGGTTATGGTTGCCGCCGGCGCCATCACGGTGTTCTTGATGCCATTGCTCGCGCAGCTCTTCTACCGCGTGGTGGATGCTGCGCCGGTCGCCGCCGTGGCAGAAGTTGCCGAGCATCCATCCGATGCGCTCGACATCCTGCGCGCTCATCACGATTTGGCGAGTCTGCTCGCACGAGAGCACGAGCTGCTGACTTCGCATGGCCATGGTCGCGTATTCGAGGGCCTGCCTACGCTCGATACGATTGCCGAGCGTCTTTCCGCCGAGGCGGCGAGCGGCCACATCGATGCCCGCATCGTGGACGCGGCGCACCTGCTTGCCGATAAGACTTATGGTGATGAGATCGACACGTCCGAGCTGACTCCGCATGAGCGTCGCCGCCTGGAGCGCGCCAAGCTCGCCGTGCGCGAATACCGCCGCCGCATGCTGGAGCTCTATGCACGCGATGAGGCCCAGGACGACGACGGCAAGTAGTCGATACTCTCTCGAGGAAGCCGCGTCCCGCTTTGAAGGCCCGGAACGGGATGTGGTTTCCGAAACGGGGGCCGTTGGGAAACTGTGTCCCGGAATGGGCGCTCAGAGTGGGATGCAGTTTCCGCGAGAGACCCGTTGCGGAAACGGTATCCCAGAATCGGCGTTCAAAGCGGGACGCAGTTTCCGCAAGGAGGTCCTGGGGAAACCGTGCCCCGTTCTGATCCGAAATACTGGGACATAGTTTCCCTTTCATAACAGAAGAAGGCGCGCTGCCTGCAGTTGATGCAGACGGCGCGCCTTTTTGGTTGAGCTATGTTGAGGCTTGAAGCCAAAGCTTGTGGCTCCCTAGGAGCGGGCGGCTCCGTCGACGGGGAGCACGGCGCCCGTGACGTAGGAGGACATGTCGCTCGCCAGGAAAACAAAGGCGTTGGCGACATCCTCGGGCTCGCCCATGCGACCCAGCGGAATGGTGGCGACGATGGGCTTAATAACCTCTTCGGGCAGGTTGGCGACCATATCGGTTTTGGTTACGCCAGGTGCGACAGCATTGACGCGAATACCCATGGGGGCGAGCTCGCGCGAGAGCGACTGGACCATGCCGTTGACGGCAAACTTGGACGTGGGGTAACCGACGCCAGAGGGCTGACCGTACTTGGCGACCATTGAGCTCGTGGTGGTGATGGTGCCGCCGTGGCCAGCCTCGGTCATAATCTTAGCGGCTGCCCGGTGGCCGTTAAAGACGGCGACGACGTTGAGGTCCATAACTTTGGCGAACTCCTCGGCCGTGTAGTCCAAGAGGGGTGAACGCTGGGAAATACCGGCATTGTTGACGACCGTGTCCAAGCCGCCCATGTCGGCTGCAGCCTGGGTAAAGGCCTCAGTCACGGCTTCGAGTGAGGTGAGGTCGCAGGAGCGGCCCCAGACCTTGGCGTCGGGATAGGCGGCTGTCAGCTTCTCAACGGCCGCATCGGCGGTCTCTTGACGCGAGCCAAAGACGGTGACGGCGGCGCCCTCCTCGATAAAACGGCAGGCGATGGCATAGCCGATGCCGCGCGTGCCTCCGGTGATGATTGCTTTCTTACCCTCGAGCAACATGGTGCCTCCATTCTTCGGGGGTGGACATACGCAGCACAGCATAACGGCGCGCAAAATCAACTTCGTTCGCATATCGGTAAACGGCACCCTCGGTTGTCAGCGAATGGCCAAGTTGTTCAAACTTTTGCTTGATGAACGTCAAACAAAGGGGCTCCCATCCAAACGGACGGGAGCCCCTCAGGTGCTATGTTGTGTGCCAAGGACTGGACTAGTTGGCCATGACGCCTTCGGTCCAGGCCTCAACGTCCTCGATGCGCAGGACGTTGGCGACCTCGGCCACGCAGTCGACGCTGGCAAGCTCGGCGGCGGCAGCCTGGACGTCCTTCTCGAGCGCGCGGTGCGTCAGGAAGATGACCGAGCAGGCATCACTGACGCCCGATTTGCCGTCCTCGACCTGGTTGATGAGCGAGATCGAGATGTTGTGCTTGGCAAAGATGTCGACCGTCTCGGACAGGGCGCCCACGCGGTCGGCGACCTTCAGGCGCACATAGTACTTGGTCTGGAGCTCGTCCATGGGCTTAAAGGCGAGGTTGTGGCCATAGGGCTCAATCTCGGGCAGCGGAGCCACGCCGCGGCTGATCTGCTCGGAGAGCGACAGGATGTCGCCCACGACGGCACTCGCGGTGGGGAAGGAGCCTGCGCCGGCACCGTAGAACATGGTCTCGCCCACGGCGTCGCCTACCACGTAGACAGCGTTCATGGCGCCGTTGACCTTGGCAAGCATGTGGTCGGCGGGGATCAGCGTGGGGTGCACGCGGACGTCGACGCCGGCGTCGGTGTTGCGTGCGATGCCCAGCAGCTTGATGGTGTAGCCGAGCTCGCGGGCCTGGGCAATGTCCTCGGCGCCGATGGTACGGATACCCTGCTGGTAGACATCGTCGGTGGTCACACGGGTGCCAAAGCCGATGGAAGCGAGGATTGCCGTCTTGCTGGCGGCGTCGAAGCCGTCGACGTCGGCGGACGGGTCGGCCTCGGCATAGCCCTTTGCCTGGGCGTCGGCGAGCACGTCAGCGTAATCGGCGCCCTCGGCGTCCATGCGCGACAGGATGTAGTTGGTGGTGCCGTTAAGGATACCGGCGATGGTCAGGATCTTGTTGCCCACCAGGTCGTGCTCGAGCGTGCTGACAATGGGGATGCCACCGCCGCAGCTGGCCTCGCACTTAATCTGCACGCCGCACGCGCGCGCCTTCTCGGCGAGCGTCTCGACATGACGGCCCAGCAGGGCCTTGTTGGCAGAGACGACGTGCTTGCCGTTCTCGAAGGCGGTGGTGAATATCTCGGTTGCGGGATGCTCGCCGCCGATCAGCTCGACGACGATGTCGACGGCGGGGTCTGTGACGACGTCGTGCCAGTCACTCGTAAAGGCCTCGCGCTCAATGCCTGCCGCCTCGGCCTGCTCCCAAGCAAGCGCGCAGGCGCGGGTCAGCTTAAGGTCGATGCCGTAGGCTGCCAGGTACTCATCGTGGTGGCTCTTGATCAGACGGGCCACGCCGCCGCCGACGGTTCCCAGACCGATCAGACCGACGTTCACGGTGCGCAGGGGTTCGCTCATAGATAGCTCCTTCGTGCATCTTATGGATGGATTAACCACTTAAAGGTTGAGTGCATTCTAGCGTGAACAGAGGGCGCGTGCTCGCCAGGCAACAGGAGTCGCACAAAACGGCACCCCCGAAACGCTGCGGAAACATTGGAAACATGCTCGCTACAAACGGAACTCCGTAACAAACTGTCAACGCTGGCGCCATAAGGTTTGCCCCGTACCGCAAGACGGCCGCACTACGCCAGCGAAAAGGGGGACACCATGTTCAACATCAACAGCACGCTCAGCCGTAGGAACTTTCTCGCCGGCGCCGCGGCGCTCGGCAGTACCGTCGCACTCGCTGGTTGCTCGTCGGGCGGCTCGGACGGCGGCTCCGCCGATGACGGCAAGACCTTCAAGATCGGTGTCATCGGCCCTCTGACCGGCGCCGCGGCAACCTATGGCGTTTCGGCCGAGAAGGGTGCCAAGCTCGCCGCCAAGGATTTTTCGACCAAGGACCTCAAACTCTCGCTTAAGTCTGAGGATGACGTCGCTGACGGCGAGAAGGCCATCAACGCCTTCAATACCTTGTGCGACTGGGGCATGCAGGCGCTCGTCGGCCCCGTCACCACCGGTGCCGCCGTCGCCGTCTCGGGCGAGATCGCCGACGATATGCTCATGGTCACGCCTTCGGCCTCGTCGCTCGACGTTACCAAGGACAAGACCACGGTTTTCCAGGTTTGCTTCACCGATCCCACCATGGGCGCCAGCGCCGCGAAGTTCTTGGCCGAGAAGTACGCGGATGCCAAGATCGCCCTGTTCTACAACTCTGGCGATACGTATAGCTCGGGCGTTGCCGACGCTTTTGCCGAGCAGGCCAAGGCGTCCAAGCTCGACATCGTCGATACCGAGACCTTTAAGGACGACTCTTCCACGAGCTTTACCAACCAGCTCACCAAGGCCAAGGAGGCCGGCGCCACGCTCATCTTTGCGCCGATCTACTACACGCCGGCGTCCGTTTTGCTCAAGAACGCCAAGGACATGGGCTACGACATGACCCTCATGGGTACCGACGGCATGGACGGCCTGCTCTCTGTGGAAGGCTTCGATACCTCTCTTGCCGAGGGCGTACTGCTCATGACCCCGTTTTCGGCTGACGATGAGAAGAATGCCGACTTCGTCAAGGCCTATAAGGATGCCTACGACGAGACGCCCAACCAGTTTGCCGCCGACGCTTACGATTGCGTCCACGCCATCGCCGAGGCTATCGATAGGGCGGGGATTGACATTTCGGCCGACGGTGCCGACATTGCCGGCGACCTTGCCAAGGTCATGCGCAAGATCAAGATCGAGGGCCTGACGGGCGAGCTGACGTGGAATGACGAGGGCCAGGTCGAAAAGCCCGCCACAGCCTATGTGATCCAGGACGGCAAGTACATCGCCGCCTAAGTGCGCATAAAGCGCGACCAGTGAGGCCGTTTTATTCAGGGCAGGGACGCCTGTAACAGAACGGAAACATTACTTTCACACAATAAAGTGGCATTACTGCATAAAGTAATAGAAATACGCAGAATTATGGATAAATGAACAAATCCAAAGAAAAGTTGAAATAATCGCCACTTTCCTTAACTAAAGCGTCTAGTATTTTGCGAACGCCGAACACGGCGAAGGATGGCCTGTCGGGTAACCGAAACCCGACGAGATTTGAGAGGAGAGCCGCATGTCGAGCCTCACCGGTAAGTCATTGAACCCTGTTATGAATCGCAGGAGCGTTATCGCGAGCGCAGCAGGTCTGGGGGCGATGTCCATTCTAGCTGGCTGCTCCTCCAACGGCGGCGACAGCGGTTCCGCTTCGAGCGACGCTTCGTTTAAGATCGGTACCATCGGCCCGCTGACCGGCGCCAACGCGTCCTACGGCAAGTCCGTTACCCAGGGTGTCGAGCTTGGCTGCAAGGATTTCTCGACCAAGGAGCTGCCGCTTGCCAGCAAGGCCGAGGATGACCAGGCCGACGGCGAGAAGGCCGTCAACGCCTTCAACACCCTGCTCGACTGGGGCATGCAGGCCCTTGTCGGCCCGACCACCACGGGTGCGTCGGTTGCCGTTGCCGCCGAGTGCGGTAACGACCCCAAGACGTTCATGATCACCCCGTCCGCGTCCTCCGAGGACGTCACCGACGGCAAGGATTGCGTCTTCCAGGTTTGCTTCACCGACCCCAACCAGGGTGTCAACGCTGCCAAGTTCCTGGCGCAGAAGTATGCGGACGAGAAGTTCGTGCTGTTCTATAACTCCGGCGACGCCTATTCTTCGGGCATCGCAGATTCCTTTAAGGCCCAGGCCGCTGAGTCCAAGCTCGAGATTGTTGACGAGGAGACCTTTAAGGACGACTCCGCCACGAGCTTTACCAACCAGCTGACCAAGGCCAAGCAGGCCGGCGCCACCATGATCTTTGCGCCGATCTACTACACGCCGGCGTCCGTCCTGCTCAAGAACGCCAAGGACATGGGCTACGACGTCAAGATGATGGGCTGCGACGGCATGGACGGCATCCTGGGCGTTGAGGGCTTCGATACCTCTCTTGCTGAGGGTCTGCTGCTCATGACCCCGTTCTCCGCCGACGACGAGAAGAACGCCGACTTCGTTAACGCTTACAAGGATAAGTACGGCGATACCCCCGACCAGTTTGCCGCCGACGCCTACGACGGCGTGCACGCGGTGGCCGAGGCCGTCAAGGAGGCCGGTCTTGGTGTCGACGCCGATCCGACCGAGGCTGCCGAGAAGCTGTCCAAGGCTATGCTCAAGATTACCGTTGACGGTCTGACCGGCAAGCTCACCTGGAACGATAAGGGCCAGGTCCAGAAGGAGCCCACGGCGTACGTCATCACCGACGGCAAGTACGTACAGGCCTAATTGGCCGCCTTACATAGAGCGGTTTTGATCCCAAGCAGGGGAGGTTTTGGCCTTCCCTGCTTGCTTGGTATCTAGGGACAGTGTAACGTCCCTGTTTCATACATTAACTGGAAACCTATTCGAAAGGGGGATGTGGAACATGACGGTCTTTATCCAATACCTGGTCAACGGCCTGTCCATGGGCAGCGTCTACGCCATCATCGCGTTGGGCTACACCATGGTCTACGGTATCGCCAAGATGCTCAACTTCGCTCACGGCGATGTCATCATGGTCGGTGCCTATGTCTCGTTCTGCGCCACGTCGTATCTCGGCCTCCCGGGCTGGGCATCTGTAGTTCTCTCTTGTGTGGTCTGCACGGTTCTCGGTGTTCTCATTGAGGGTCTGGCCTATAAGCCGCTGCGCCAAGCAGGCCCGCTGGCCGTTCTGATCACGGCCATCGGCGTGTCTTACTTCCTGCAGAACGCCGCGCAGCTTCTGTGGGGCGCCACGCCCAAGAACTTCACTTCGCTCGTCACCTTCCCGGTGCCGGAGTTCTTGGCCAAGTTTAACGTAAGCGCCGTCTCGCTCGTCACCATCGTCGCCTGCCTGGTTATCATGGCCGGCCTGATGTTCTTTACAGGTAAGACCAAGATGGGCAAGGCCATGCGCGCCGTGTCCGAGGACAAGGCCGCCGCTCAGCTTATGGGCATCAACGTCAACCGCACCATCTCGATGACGTTCGCCATCGGCTCCGCCCTCGCTGCCATCGCCGGCGTGCTCCTGTGCTCCTACTCGCCGGTCCTGCAGCCCACCACGGGCGCCATGCCTGGTATCAAGGCCTTCGACGCTGCCGTTTTCGGCGGCATCGGCTCCATCCCCGGTGCCTTTGTCGGCGGCATTCTCATCGGCATCATCGAGGCGATGGCGCAGGCTTACATTTCCACGAGCCTTGCCAACTCCATCGTCTTTGGTGTTTTGATCATCGTCCTGCTCGTCAAGCCTGCCGGCCTCTTGGGCAAGTACGTCCCCGAGAAGGTGTAGGTGAGCGTTATGAAGTTTCTTAAAGACAAGCAGACGCGTCACGACTTTGTCACGTACGCCATGTGCGTTGTGGCGTTCGCCATCGTGTTCTTTATGCAGTCCAACCACATGATCCCGCGCATGATCGCCGGTCAGCTGGTTCCCATCACGGCCTATATCGTCATGGCCATCTCCCTTAACCTCGTCGTCGGCATCGCGGGCGACTTGTCGCTGGGCCACGCGGGCTTTATGAGCGTCGGTGCCTATACGGGCATCGTCACTGCCGTCGCGCTGGAGAGCACCGTTCCGTCCGATCCGATGCGTCTGATCATCAGCATTGTGGTCGGCGCTATCGCCGCTGCCATCTTGGGCTTCTTGATCGGTATCCCAGTCCTGCGCCTGAGCGGCGACTATCTGGCCATTGTGACCCTAGCTTTTGGCGAGATCATCAAAGAGGTCGTCACCTGCCTCATTGTGGGCGTCGATTCCCGCGGCCTGCATGTGATCTTTAACATCACGGGTAACTCTACGATCGACGATCTGCACCTGCTCGAGGACGGCACCGCCATCATCAAGGGCGCGCAGGGCGCATCGGGCGTGTCGACCTATTCGACCTTCCTTGCCGGCGCAATCCTGGTTATGGTCGCGCTCGTGATTGTGCTCAACCTGGTTCGCAGCCGTACCGGTCGTGCCATTATTGCCGTGCGCGACAACAAGATCGCTGCCGAGTCTGTGGGCATCTCCGTCACCCAGTACCGCATGATCGCCTTCGTGGTTTCCGCTGCCCTCGCCGGTGCTGCCGGAGCCCTGTTCGGCGGTAACTTCTCGCAGCTTTCCGCCACTAAGTTCGACTTCAATACGTCCATCCTCATTCTGGTGTTCGTGGTCCTGGGCGGCCTGGGCAACATGCGCGGCTCCGTTATCGCCGCGGCGCTGCTCACGGTGCTCCCCGAGCTGCTCCGTCAGTTCTCGGACTACCGCATGCTCATCTACGCCATCGTGTTGATTCTGGTCATGGTCTTTACTAACAACCCGCAGCTCAAGGCGTTCTTTGCACGCATTAAGGACCGCTTTGCTTCCAAGAAGGAGGTGGCAGCCGATGCCCAGTAAGTTTGAGTTCAACAAGGGCAAGATGGTCCCGTATCCTTCTGGCGCCATCGTTCCCGACCGCGACCTGGGCCAGCGTCCGGCGCTCGAGTGCATCCACCTGGGCATTGAATTCGGCGGCCTTAAAGCAGTCGATGACTTTAGCCTGACCATCGGCAAGACTGAGATTGCCGGTCTCATCGGCCCCAACGGTGCCGGCAAGACCACGGTCTTCAACCTGCTCACCAAGGTGTACCAGCCTACGCACGGCACCATCCTGCTCGACGGTGAGGACACCTCGGGCAAGTCGGTCTACCAGGTCAACCGCATGGGTATTGCCCGTACGTTCCAGAACATTCGCCTGTTCAACACCATGACGGTGGAGGACAACGTCAAGGTCGGCCTGCACAACCAGGAGCGCTACTCCGGCTTTGAGGGCGTGCTGCGCCTGCCGACGTATTGGAAGCACGAGAAGGCCGCCCACGAGCGCGCCATGGAGCTGCTGTCCATTTTTGACATGGAGCACCTGGCAAATGAACAGGCCGGATCGCTGCCTTACGGTGCCCAACGTCGTCTGGAGATCGTCCGCGCGCTTGCCACCAACCCCAAGCTGCTGTTGCTCGACGAGCCTGCCGCCGGCATGAACCCGTCCGAGACCGCAGAGCTCATGGCGAACATCGTCAAGATTCGCGACACCTTCGGCATCGCCATCATGCTTATCGAGCATGATATGTCGCTCGTTATGAACATCTGCGAGGGCATCTGCGTGCTTAACTTTGGTAAGGTCATCGCCAAGGGCACGGCAGAGGAAATCCAGAACAACGACGCCGTTATCGAGGCATATCTGGGTAAGCAGGATAAGGGGGAGAACTAAATGGCAGAGCCGATGCTTTCCGTCTACAACATCAACGTCTGGTACGGCGCCATCCACGCCATCAAGGACATCTCCTTTAACGTCAACGAGGGTGAGATCGTGGCCCTGATTGGCGCCAACGGTGCCGGCAAGTCCACGACGCTCAAGACCGTCTCGGGCCTGCTGCGCTCTAAGACCGGCTCCATCAAGTTTATGGGCGAGGACATTACCCATACGCCCGCCGACAAGCTGGTTGGTAAGGGCCTGGCTCAGGTTCCCGAGGGTCGTCGCGCCTTTTTGCAGATGACGGTTGAGGAGAACCTGGAGATGGGCGCCTATACGCAGCCCAAGTCCACGGTGGCTCCGGGCCTGGAGCGCGTCTACGAGCAGTTCCCGCGCCTGAAGGAACGTCGTCGCCAGGTCGCCGGCACCCTTTCAGGCGGCGAGCAGCAGATGCTCGTTATGGGGCGCGCCCTTATGAGTAACCCCAAACTGCTTATGCTCGACGAACCTTCCATGGGTCTGGCGCCGATTCTGATCGAACAGATCTTCCAGATTGTCGAGGACCTGCACAAGGCTGGCACCACGGTGCTTCTGGTCGAGCAAAACGCGCAGATGGCGCTTTCCATCGCCACACGCGGTTACGTGCTCGAGACCGGCAAGATCACCATGACCGGCACCGGCCAAGAGCTGCTGCACGACGACAACGTCCGCAAAGCCTACCTCGGAGGCTAACCCACCTAACAAAAGGGGCGCTGACTATCTCAGTCAGCGCCCCTTTTTAAGTTGCGGTGAAATAGGGACTGAATACGGGCTCCAGAGGCCAAAAGAGTCCCTATTCCACCGCAACTTCATGGGGATGTGTGACAATGCCCGTCGGAAAACATCTGCTGTCTTTGGGGGTCTATCTATGCTGTACGAGTTTTGTGCCGAGAACTTTGAGCGGGTGCCGGCGGCTATCGATGCCGGTGCAAGGCGTATCGAACTGTGCGACAACCTTGCCGTCGGTGGTACTACGCCCTCGGCCGGCGTTATCAGCGCTACGGTCAACTACGCCCACGAACAAGGCGCACAGGTGATGTGCATGATTCGCCCGCGTGGTGGCGACTTTCATTACAACCAGGACGAGCTGCGCATGATGGAGATGGACCTGGGCCTTGCCGTGAGTGCGGGCATTGACGGCTTGGTCTTTGGCTGCTGCAAGCCCTGCGCTGGCGGATGGGCGCTCGACGAACTCACGCTTGGCGCCCTCGTGATGGCTGCGGGTTGCGCGACCGAGGAATGCAAGCGTGAGCCCATCGACATCACCTTCCACATGGCATTTGACCAGCTCTCGCCCGAGGCTCAGCTCGACGCGATTGACACACTCGCCGACTGCGGCATCACACGCATCCTGACGCATGGTGGCGCTGCCGGTACGCCGATCGAGGACAACTTCGAAAACTTGGCCCGCTTGATCGAGTATGCGGGCGACCGCTTGACCATCCTTCCCGGCGGCGGCATTTCCACGGCCAACCGCGATACCGTGGCGGCGGCACTGGGCGTCTCCGAGCTCCATGGCACCAAGATCGTGCCGCTGGAGGTATAACCCGTGGCGCTGGTATTTGACGTTCGGCAGGCGAGCGGTAAGCCCGACGACAACCGCCGCCCCGGCACCGCGTGCCCCTTTTGCGATACCGAGGAACTCGCCAATATCATCCGGCGCGACGGTGACTGCATCTGGCTCGAGAATAAGTTTAAGACCTTGCGGGCCACTCGCCAGACCGTATTGATTGAGTCGTCCGACCACGACGCCGACCTGGTGACCTATGCGCCGGACGAGCTGCATCATGTTATGCGGTTTGCTCTGGATTGCTGGCAGCGGATGATTGACTCCCGACAGTATCGCAGCGTTCTCATGTACAAGAACAAGGGTCCGCTCTCGGGCGGTAGTCTCGTTCATCCGCACATGCAGATTGTGGGTTTGGAGCAGGAAAACGGTTATGCTTCGCTGACTTCCGCCAATTTCGAAGGCATAAATGTCTGGCAACAGGAGAGAATCTCGGTCAACATCTCAACCGAACCGATTATGGGGTTCTTTGAGGTCAATGTTTCAGCCCCGCAGGGAATCGCTGCCAGCGATGACACGAGAGACCAAGCCGAGGCGGATCTCTTCGCCGATGCGATCCAGGTAGCTCTGCGCTATATCCTGAACGAGCACCACGGTGGTCGCGCAGAGTCGTACAACCTGTTCTTCTATCACCTGGGCGGTCGGACCATTGCCAAGGCGCTGCCGCGTTGGGTGGTTTCGCCCTACTTTGTCGGCTATCGTTTGGCCCAGGTCAATGCTGAGACCACGCTCGATGTCGATGCTGAGCGCCTGCGTGCGCATCTGGAAACGCTCGTATAGTAAGACTAACACCCGCGTAATGCGGGCAGTCTAGCGTGCCATGGCGTTGCGGCCGGCCTCGACACGCTTGCGCTGGGCGGCGCGCTCCTCGCCGGTCAGACGCTCAAAGAGGTGCCCGATAAGCGAGGCGAGCACCTGCTGAAACAACGTTCCACACATGACGGGAAACACGACTTCGCCCGGAAAGTATTGCGTGGCGATGACGGCGCCCGAAGAGATGTTACGCATGCCGCAGGTAAAGCACATGGTAGTCGTCTCGCTATATGGCAGATGCAGCGCACGGGCGACCAGAAAACCGACGACAAAGCCGCTGATGGCGAAGGTCAAAATAAAGAGGGCGACTTCTAGGCGCACCGCGTTCATGTGCAGCACGTACTCGCTCATGGCGGTGGAGTTGGAGGCGATAACGCCCATCATCATGAACTTGCAGGCGGGCGAGAGCGAAGGGGAGAGCTTCTCGTGCCCCCAGCCGCGCGTGAGCTCGTTGATCACAATGCCGAGCACAGCGGGGATGGCGATCATAAAGGCCATGTTCTGCATCATGCTCGGCACGTCGATCGAGACGGTGGCACCCAGCAAGAGCTTAAGCGTGAGCGGAATCGTCACAGGTGAGATGACCGAGGACGTCAGGATGATGGTGAGTGCGAGCGGGCCGTTGCCGCCGAACATGCTAATCCACATAAAGGCAGTGACCGCCACGGGTACGCTGTACTCGAGCACGATGCCGCAGACAAGGTTGGGATTGGAGCCAAAGAATAACGATCCCATGGCATAGGCTGCGATAGGGATAAGCGCCGCCGAGACAAGCAACGCCAAGGCCAGGTGCAGCGGACGGCGGAACACCTCAGCTACCTGGTGGAAGGTGTTGCTGAGCGCACCTTGGAACGTCATAAAGGCGAAGAGGGCGGGAACGATGGGCTTAAGTACGCCGATCTGCTGAGGAAAGAGCACACCGAGTGCCACGCAAATCGGAACGATGACCTGCATATGCCCAGCGAGAAACTTGCCCAATCCAACCCATTGCTTCATATGCGCTTGTGACTCCCTTTGCTCGTGAATCCGTTTTGAATGGATATGCTAGACGCTCGCATGCGTCCGTGCGTCAGAAACGCTCGAATATTTCGAGGCTATTACCGGCATCGTTTACCGAAACCGCGGCGTGCTGCGGTGATTTGCGTCCGCGCTGCACGGTATAATAAATCCGTTCAACAGATCTGCCTGCCGAAGCGGGCATACACAGAGGACTCATCGCTATGAACCGTGAGAGGTATCGCGGCGACCTGCCCCTATCGGGGGTGGGCGCTTATGTCATCGCTTAAGACGACGCATCGCTGGGCGGTCGCCCAGCAAAATCCCGAGCTCGAAAAGGAGCTTTCGGCTGGTCTGGGCATTCCCGGACTGGTGGCGCGCATCATGGTCGCGCACGGCATTGCATCCATTGAGGAAGGCCAGCTATTTTTGACGCCTTCGCTCGATCGCGACTGGGCCGACCCACTCATTATCCCGGGCATGTCGGTCGTTGCCGACCGCGTCGAGCGTGCTATTCGCAACCACGAGCACATTGCAGTCTTTGGCGATTTTGACGTTGACGGCATTACGTCGACCTGCCTGTTGACCGAGGCACTGCGCACGTTTGGCGCCGATGTCACGCCGTTTATTCCGCATCGCTTTGATGAGGGCTACGGTCTTTCGCGCGCGGCACTCGACCGCGTTAACGAGCTCGCTCGCCCCCAGCTGATCGTGACCGTCGATAACGGCATTGCCGCCAAGGAAGAGGTTTCCTATCTGGAGAGCCTGGGGATCGATTTGGTGGTCACGGACCATCACGAGCCCTCCGACCAGGTGCCGCAGGGTGTGCCCCTGACCGACCCCAAGC
Organism: uncultured Collinsella sp.; assembly: GCA_902494565.1. Lineage (GTDB taxonomy): Bacteria > Actinomycetota > Coriobacteriia > Coriobacteriales > Coriobacteriaceae > Collinsella. The sequence goes on from CABUTN010000028.1 coordinate 14,733, forward strand.
TCGAAGACGAGGGCCCCTCGCGCGAGCTTGCCGGTGCTGGTGTGGCGCTCAAGCTGGTGCAAGTCCTGGGTGAGCGCCTGGGCAAGCCGTCGTATTGGCGTTCGCTAATCGAGGTCGCGGCGCTGGGCACCGTGTCCGACATGATGCCGCTCACGCCCGAGAACCGCGCGCTGGTTGCCGAGGGCATCCAGCAGATGCGCGTAACCGCTCGCCCCGGCTATATCGCGCTTGCCGCACTTGCCAAGGCCGACCTTTCTTCCATTACGGCCGACGGCCTGTCGTTTTCGCTCATCCCCCGTCTGAATGCTGCCGGTCGCATGGCCGATCCCAAGCTGGCGCTCGACCTGCTGCTTGCCCGCAATCCCATCGAAGCAAGCGCGCTGGCGGCTGAGCTCGAGGAAATCAACCGCCAGCGCCGTGAGATCGAGGCGGAGCTCACGCGCGATGCCATGGCAAAGGTCGAGGAGACCTATGACGGCGGACGCGCGATCGTCGTGGGCGGTGAAGGCTGGCACGAGGGTGTCAAGGGCATCGTGGCAAGCCGTCTGACCAACCGCTATCACGTGCCGGCGCTGCTGTTCTCGATCGAGGACGGTATCGCGCGCGGCTCCGGTCGCTCGGTGGGCAAAGTTAACCTGTTTGACGCCGTCGAGCGCTGTTCCGACCTGCTGATTCGTCGCGGCGGACATGCCGGTGCGGTGGGAGTGACCATCGAGGCATCCAAGCTCGATGAATTCCGTCGTCGCCTTTCCGCCGTGCTATCGGAGATTCCCGCCGAGGACTTTGAAGACATCGACGAGGTTGCCGCCACGGTCGACCTTTCCGAGCTGAATATCGAGACTATAGAGCAGATTTCCCGTCTTGAGCCGTTTGGCCAGGGCAACAAGGTGCCGCTGCTGGCCGCCGAGGGCGTGACGATGTGCGATCGCGCCGTGGTGGGCAAAACCGGCGAGCACATGCGCTTTGTGGCGACCGATGGCGCCGCGAGCGTGCCGGCCATTATGTTCCGCGTGCCGCAAATCGATAAGCTCATCAACTGCGATAGCGCTGTCGACTTGGTGTTCGAGGCCGTTGCCGAGCATTGGCAGGGGCGTGTGAAGCCCAAGCTCATGATCAAGGATGTTCTGGTTCGCGATACCACGCTGCCCAGCGTCGACGATCCGGCATGCGAGCTTCGTCGTGGCGTGCAGCCGGCGGATTCCGGCCTGCGCCTGGAGTCGCGTAAACGCGAGACGCTCGCCCAGCTTTCTTATGCTGAGCTCACGCGCTCGCTTATCCATAGCTTTATCGGCTCGAACCAGCCGCACCGCGCGCAGGTCGAGGCGCTCGATGCCCTGGCCGATCACCAAAGTGTTCTGGCCGTTATGGGAACGGGGCGCGGCAAGTCGCTCATCTTCCATGTGCATGCCGCGCGCGAGGCGGTTCTTCGCGGGCGTGCGAGCATCTTTGTCTATCCGCTGCGTGCGCTCGTTGCCGACCAGGCCTATCACCTCTCGTCGACGATGGCCGCGCTCGGCATTGGCGTCGGCGTGTTGACCGGCGAGACCGTGGAGGCGGCGCGCGATGACGTGTTTGCCGGCTTGGCTTCGGGTCGCACCGGTATCGTGCTCACGACGCCCGAGTTCCTGTCTATCCACCGTGACCGCTTTGCGCGTTCGGGCCGCATCGGCTTTGTCGTTATCGATGAGGCGCACCACGCTGGCCTTGCCAAGGGCGGCGACCGCAGCGCCTATCTCGACATGCCCGATATCCTCAAAGCCCTGGGCGACCCGGTCGTTATGGCCGCGACGGCCACCGCGACGGCTCCGGTCGTGGCCGAGCTTGCCCGCATGCTTCCGATCACTCACACGGTGGTCGACGAGACGGTGCGCGAGAACCTGCAGCTCGAGGACGACCGAGATCTTGCGAGCCGCGAGAACCGTTTGGTGTCGATCGTGGCGACGGGGGAGAAGACCGTCATTTACGTCAATTCGCGTGATCAGTCCGTGGCGCTTGCCAAGACACTACGCAAACGCGTTCCCGACTGTGCGACCCGTATCGCGTTCTATAACGCTGGCCTTACGCGCACCGACCGCCATCGCGTAGAAGAGGCGTTTCGAGACGGCAGCCTCAGCTGCATCGTCTCGACATCCGCCTTTGGCGAGGGCGTCAACCTGCCCGATATTCGCCATGTCGTGCTCTATCACATGCCGTTTGGCGGCATTGAGTTTAACCAGATGAGCGGCCGCGCCGGTCGCGATGGCCAGCCCGCCGTGATCCATCTACTCTATTCGTCGCGCGACGCCCGCATTAACGAGCGCCTGCTCGACTGCTATGCGCCCGAGCGCGACGAGCTCGTCACGCTCTATCGCGCGCTGCAGACCATGTGGCGCTCCAACCGCGGCAAGACCGGGGACGATTCCTTTAGCGCGAGCGATATCGACATCGCGCAGATGTGCCTTGCCATCGATGCTCGCACGCCGGTCGACGAGCGCTCGGTGGAAAGCGGCCTGGGAATCTTCGAAGAGCTTGGTTTCTGTCGAGTTTCGGGGTTTGACGACACTCGTCGAATCGCGATGGCCGAAAACCCCGGCCGCGTGCAATTGAGCAGGTCAATTCGCTATTTGGAGGGCTTGCGCTCGCGCATGGAGTTCTCGGCTTTCCGGAGCTGGGCGCTCGATTCGTGCGCTTCTGATATGCTAGCCAAAGTTAACCGCCCGATCGTACCGCGGGCCTAGGGGAAGGGGACCTCGATGGATGCCGCAGCCCGTACCGCCCATGATTCCACCCTCCAGCCGTTTTCGGAGATGGAGCACTATAAGCATGCCGATGAGCTGCCGCCCGAGATTATGGCGGACAGCTACGACAAGCTGGAGCGCCTGTGCCTCAAATATATGAATGAGGACGACTTTTCTAAGGTTGAGCAGGCCTACTGCTTTGCCGCCGAGAAGCACTGCAACCAAAAGCGGCGCTCGGGTGAGATGTACATTAACCATCCCGTCGAGGTGGCCATCATTCTGGCCGATCTCAAGATGGACTGTGACGTGGTGTGCGCCGCGCTGCTGCACGATACCGTCGAGGATACCGAGACTTCGCTTGCCGATGTTTCCGGCCTGTTTGGCGAAACCGTTGCCGAGCTCGTCGATGGCGTGACCAAGCTCACCAACATCGAAGTCGACAGCATGGACGAGAAGCAGGCGCTCACGCTGCGCAAGATGTTCCTCGCCATGTCCAAGGACATTCGCGTCATCATCGTTAAACTTGCCGACCGTCTGCACAACATGCGTACGCTGGCAGCCCTGCGCGAGGATCGTCGCCTGTTTAAGGCTCGCGAGACCATGGACGTGTACGCGCCCTTGGCCGACCGCCTGGGCATGAGCTCTATTAAGTGGGAGCTCGAGGACCTGTCCTTCTTCTACCTGGAGCCCGATGCCTACCAGCGCATCGCGCGCATGGTGGCGGAGTCGCGCGAGGTCCGTGAGCGCTATCTGGCCGAGACCATCAAGACACTCACCGACGAGCTCAACCGCATTGGCCTGGAGGACTTCCAGATCAACGGCCGTTCCAAGCACTATTGGTCCATCTACCAAAAGATGAAGCGCAAGGGCAAGGAATTCTCCGAGATCTACGATCTGGTGGCACTGCGCGTCATCACGCATTCGGTGCGCGATTGCTACTCCACGCTCGGCGCGGTGCATACGCTGTGGCATCCCATGCCCGGTCGCTTTAAAGACTATATCGCCATGCCCAAGGTCAATAACTACCAGTCGCTCCATACGACGGTTATCGGCCCCACGGCCCGCCCGCTCGAGATTCAGATTCGAACCTATGAGATGCATGAGCAGGCCGAGTACGGTATTGCCGCCCACTGGCTCTATAAGAAGTCGGGCGGATCGTCTGCGTCTAAGACCAATGATGCCCAGCGTCTGGATGACCAGATTAACTGGCTCAAACATTCGCTCGATTGGGCTGCGTCTGATGAGATCACCGACGCCAAGGAATACCTGCATTCGCTGAAGGTCGACCTCTTCGATCAGGAGATTTTCGTCTTTACGCCCAAGGGCGAGGTCATGGCGCTTCGTGCCGGCTCCACGCCGCTCGACTTTGCCTACGCCGTTCACACCGAGGTGGGAAACCACTGCGTCGGCGCTAAGATCAACGGTGCGGTGGCCCCGCTCACGCACGAGATCAAGACGGGCGACCGCGTTGAAATCCTGACCAACAAGAGTTCCAAGCCGTCGCGCGATTGGCTCAAGATTGTTAAGACGCCTTCCGCCAAGTCAAAGATCCGCCGCTATTTTGCCGCCGCGACCAAGGACGACGACGCTGCCGCCGGTCGCGATATACTGGCCAAGGACCTGCGCAAGCGCGGGTATGGCATCTCTACGCCACGATCCACGCGTGCGCTCAACGCCGTGGCGGAGCAGTTTAACTACAAGCAGCTCGAGGACCTGTTTGCCGCCGTCGGCGCCGGCAAGGTTGCCCCGCGCGCTGTGGGTAACAAGGTCGAGCAAATCTTGGACCCCAAGCCCGAGGAGCAGCTCACCAAGACCGAAGCCATTGCCGAGGTCGTCAAGCAGCCGGCCCGAGGCTCCAACCGCAAGCCGCAAAAGCGCGGCAAGAGCGCCAGCAACGGCATTATCGTCAAGGGCGAGAGCAACAGCGGCCTGCTGGTCCGTCTGGCCCATTGCTGCAACCCCGTGACGGGCGACGATATCGTTGGCTTCATCACGCGCGGCCGTGGCGTTTCGGTGCATCGCGCCAACTGCCCCAACGTCAAGGGTCTTATGGAGCATCCCGAGCGCATGATCGAAGTGGAGTGGGACGGCGCTGCCGACACCCTCTTCCAGGTCGAGATCGTGGTCGAGTGCCTGGACCGCATGGGCCTGCTCAAGGATGTCACCATTGCCATTGGCGATGCGGGCGGCAATATCCTTTCTGCCGCCACGTCGACCAACCGCGAGGGTATTGCAACCCTGCGCTTTATGGTCGAGATCTCGGACGCGAGTGGTCTGGATCCGCTGCTGGCCTCTATCAGCAGCGTTGACTCGGTCTACGACGCACGCCGCCTGATGCCCGGCGAGGGTGGAGCCCAGCTTAAGCGCCGCGTTTAGTCGCGACGAACGTGCCACATTATCAATATTCGCTACACTCGAGGCATCGTTTGATGCCTCGAGTTCTATAGAGAGGAGAGGGACATGAGTGCTATGTCCTTGGATTTAACTCCCAAAGGATCGGTCAAGATCGAGACGCTCGTAAACGGTCCCATTCAGACCAATAGCTATGCTCTTATCTCGGACAATGAGTGCGTGATTATCGACCCCGCATGGGAAGGCGAGCGCCTGGTGGAGCATATTCGAGCCGAACATCCCGGCGTACGCGTGCTTGGCGCCGTATGCACTCATGGCCATGCCGATCATGTTGGTGGTGTTGCCGGCGTGCGAACCACCGTTGGCGAGGGCTGCCAGTATGAGCTGTGTGCTAAGGATGTGGCGGTGCCGCATGCGAACATCGAGGAACAGCGAGCTATGTGGGGCATTGAGACGCCCGATCCGGGCGAGCCGACGTGCCTGCTCGCCGAGGGCGATGCTATCGAGGTGGGCGATATCTGCCTGCAGGTGATCGAGACACCAGGGCATACGCCGGGCGGGATCGTCTTGTTCGCCGCCACCGAGCAGGGAAGCATCGCCTTTGTTGGCGACACCCTGTTCCCGGGCAGCCACGGCCGCACCGATCTTGCCGGTGGCGACGAGGCGGCGATTCTGCGCTCGCTCTCCAAGCTCGCCCGGCTTCTCCCGCCCGATACCGTTTGCCTAACCGGCCATGGCGATTCGACCACCGTGGCACGCGAGCTCATGCAGAACCCTTTCATGCAGGTGTAGCTTTATAGTCAGCTTCTAAAGCACGAGAAGCGTCTAAACGTCAAGCTATTTTTCCCCAACGGGTCAATTTCGTAGGGCAAACGGTCAAAAAAGTCTGTTTGGACGATATTCGTGAACAAACGAACGTTTATGCTCGGGTGCGCCGTGGTAAAATCTCAGGCGTTATCGGAGCAACCTTACAGGAGGTTTCTTTTATGCTCGTCAACGCAGCAGACATGCTCAAGAAGGCCGAGGCCGGCAAGTATGGTCTCGGTGCCTTCAACACCAACAACCTCGAGTGGACCCTGGCTATTCTCCAGGCCGCAGAGGAGGCCAAGTCTCCGCTGATCCTTCAGTGCACCGCTGGTGCCGCTAAGTGGATGGGCGGTTTCAAGGTCTGCGCCGACATGGTCAAGGCTGCCGTCGAGGCCACGGGCGTTACCGTTCCCGTCGCCCTTCACCTCGATCACGGTTCTTACGAGGACTGCTTCAAGTGCATCGAGGCCGGCTTCACGTCCATCATGTATGACGGCTCTCACGAGGAGACCTTCCAGCTTAACCTCGACCGCACCAAGGAGCTCGTTGAGCTTGCCCACTCCAAGGGCATGTCCATCGAGGCCGAGGTCGGCGGCATTGGCGGCACCGAGGACGGCGTGACCTCCAGCGGCGAGCTCGCTGATCCTGCTGAGTGCAAGCAGATCGCTGACCTGGGCGTCGACTTCCTCGCCTGCGGCATCGGCAACATCCACGGCGTGTATCCCGCCGACTGGGCTGGCCTTTCCTTCGAGCGTCTGGGCGAGATTAAGGCTCAGACCGGCGACCTGCCCCTCGTTCTGCACGGTGGCACCGGCATCCCCGAGGATCAGATCAAGAAGGCCATTTCCCTGGGCATCTCCAAGATCAACGTCAACACCGACCTGCAGCTCGTCTTCGCCAAGGGCGTCCGCGAGTACATCGAGGCTGGCAAGGATCAGCAGGGCAAGGGCTTTGACCCCCGCAAGCTCCTCAAGCCTGGTCGCGACAACATCGTCGCCCGCACCAAGGAGCTCATGGAGGAGTTTGGCTCCGTCAACAAGGCGTAAGCGTCGCTAAACTTCCCGCCGGAAGCCCCGTCCCCCTACACTGTTTCCTTTGCGCTCACCTGGCTTTGCCAGAAGTCGCGCCAAGGAAACAGTTCCGGGGGACGGGGCTTCCTTCGTTTAACGCCGCAGGGTTACTGGGCTTAGATTGATAAATAGGTACCGTTTATCGGTGTTGAGGGTCCTTTATTGGGGCTTTCTTTTTTATCTCGCTACAATGGACTTCAAGAGTTCTAATGACTTGGAGTTTTGGTATGGCTGTTATTGATGTGCTGCCTTCGGATGGGAAGGTTATTGACGAGGGTCCTGTTGGTTGCTCTGTTGATGTCTGTTGCGATGATTTTCGCCATCTTGATATTGGACTGCCGCCCGAGATTCTTCGACTCAAGGATGCCGGGTATTTGTCGCAGGCTGTTGCTGCTTGCGATCGCCTTTTGGAGCAGAACCCCGAGCCTTCGCTGGCTGCTTGTGTTCGTGCCGAGCGGTATCGCATGCTCGAGACGCCGCTTCATTTTTCGGTGTCGCGCGATCAGGCTATTGCGATGGTTCGCGAGGAGTGGCCAGAGTTTACCGAAGAGCAGTTTGACGACCTGATTAATCGCAAGCGTATTGACTGGCGCTTTATCGATGGCGAGCTGTTCGTTCTCGACAACTTCCTCAATTCGCTTCGCGTGTATCCCAAAGAGGTCCCCGGCATGCGCCCCGATCCTGCGGACGGCATAGCGCTACGTAACCAGATGCTCAGGGAGATGGAGTCACAAAACGGGCTGACTCGCGTCATCACGCTTAAGGCATCCGTGTCTGTCCCCGGGGCTCTGGAGGGAGAGACTGTTCGCGCGTGGCTACCCGTTGCCGCCGCCTGTCGTCAACAGTCTCATATCGAGGTTCTTGATATGACGTCGGGGGGTACCGTTGCCTCTGAAAATGTTTCAGCTCGTACTGCCTCTTGGACATCTTCGACTGAACATTCATTCTCGGTGACCTATCGCTATCACATCGATGCCGCCTATTGCGATATCTATGGTGGCGCGCTCCCATCGCATACGTGCATGGACACGCCACTGCCCGAGGACACTTCCGAGGATCGTCCGCACGTTGCGTTTACGCCGTACTTGCGACAGTTGACGGAGCGTGTTATAGACGGGCTCGAGGATCCGCTCGATCGCGCTCGTGCTATCTATGATTACCTGACGCAACATATCGACTATCGCTATCAGCCACCGTACCTGCTTTTGGGATCTATTGCCGACGACTGTGCGCATTCGCTCCGCGGCGATTGCGGCGTTATGGCGCTCACGTTTATCACCATGTGTCGCATCGCGGGGGTGCCTGCTCGTTGGCAGAGCGGCCTATATGTTGCGCCCGATTCGGTGGGACCGCACGATTGGGCCGAGTTCTACACACCCCAGACCGGTTGGCTTAACGCCGACGTTTCGTTTGGCTCCTCGGCACGCAGGATGGGGGAGGAGTGGCGCCGTCGTCACTACTTTGGCAATCTCGATCCGTGGCGTATGGTGGCCAACGATCGATTCCAGGCTGAGTTTGTGCCTGCTTTCGATGGTATGCGCGAGGACCCCTATGACAACCAGATGGGCGAGGCCTCGGTTGACGGACGTGGATGTCGTAAGCGGGAGATGTTGCGCAAGGTTGAGCTTATCGAAATGCTCGAAGTTCCATTTTCGGACTAATCAACAGAAAGCTGTGATAAACTAACTCACGCATTACGTGCCCGAGTGGCGGAATTGGCAGACGCAGTGGACTCAAAATCCACCGTTGGCAACAACGTGCGAGTTCGAGTCTCGCCTCGGGCACCATACATGCAAAAGAGCGTTCAAGGGGGTCAAGGCCCCCTTTTTCGTGCCGAACTCGCGTGAGCGCGCGGAGTGTTAAGCAAACAGGCCTGTGGCCTGTTTGTAGCGGAGCGTGGCGAGGGCGCCATGCGACCGAAGCCCGGGGCTTCGCGAAGCGAAGTCCCTTCGAGTCTCGCCTCGGGCACCATACATGCACCTGCGCTTCAAGGGGGGTCAAGGCCCCTTTTTCGTGTACGTAATGTGATAGCGCGCGGTACGTGTTATTATTCGCAAGGCGTTGTTCCCGCAATGCCCTAAAGAGGAACCCGAGGGTTCCCACCTTTTGGCGCCAATGAGCAGCTGACTGGTCATACAACTTAGATTCCCTTCCTCATACCGAGGATGTCTATGTGTACGACCTGGTTGCAAAGAAGTGCCGGGTTATTTTTTTATGAATGGAGGTAGGGAAAATAGCTAAGTCTGATGACACCCGCATCAACGACGAGATCACTGCATCTTCGTGCCGTTTGATTGGCGTCGATGGCTCTCAGCTCGGCCTGTTCGCCATCCGCGATGCCCAGCGCGTCGCTGACGATCAGGGTCTCGACCTGGTCGAGATCGCTCCCAACGCGGAGCCGCCGGTCTGCAAGGTCATGGACTACGGTAAGTTCAAGTACCAGCAGGCCATGAAGGCCAAGGCCGCTCGTAAGAACCAGTCTAAGGTCGAGGTCAAGGAAATGAAGTTCCGACCCAAGATCGACGTTGGCGATTACGAGACCAAGAAGGGCCACGTTCTGCGTTTCCTCAAGAAGGGCGCACGCGTTAAGATCACCATCATGTTCCGCGGCCGTGAGATGGCTCACCCGGAGCAGGGTCTTAACGTTCTCGAGCGTCTCGCCGAGGATCTCAAGCCTTACGCTACGGTCGAGTCCAAGCCTAAGATGGAAGGCCGTAACATGCTTATGCTGCTCGCCCCGATTAAGGGCGCCTTCGATGAGGATAAAGCGGCAAGCGATACCAAGTAACTAGTGTTCTGTAACCGATTAAGGAGTATTTCATGCCTAAGATGAAGTCCCACAGCGGCACCAAGAAGCGTTTCCGCAAGACTGGCACCGGCAAGCTTATGCGCGCCAAGGCTTTCAAGAGCCACATCCTGAGCAAGAAGTCCACCAAGCGTAAGCGTGGCTTCCGTCAGGAGACCGAGATCGCCGCTGCCGACCGCAAGGTCATCAAGTCGCGTCTCGCCTAAGTTCGCGTTCCCGTTTTTCGTTTTACCGTCTAGGAGTTGATAGAACATGGCACGTATTAAGCGCGCTGTTGCCGCCAAGAAGAAGCGCCGTACCGTTATGCACCGTGCGAAGGGTTACTACGGTGCCGCTTCGCGTACTTACAAGCATGCTAAAGAGCAGGTCCAGCACTCCCTGCAGTATCAGTATCGTGATCGCCGCAACAAGAAGCGCGAGATCCGTTCTCTCTGGATCACCCGCATCAACGCTGCCGCTCGCCTGAACGACATCTCTTACTCTCAGTTCATGCACGGCCTGAAGGTTGCCGGCATCGAGCTCGACCGCAAGGTTCTGGCTCAGATGGCTTACGAGGACATCGAGTCCTTCAACGAGCTGGCTACCATCGCCAAGAAGGCTCTCGAGGCCTAATAGATTCTCTTGAATCGCTAGGGGAGTGTCGCGTTGTGCGCGGCGCTCCCTCTTTTTATCTGAAGCGCGGTTTACATTGCTAAAAGCGCGGGTAGATAAACACTTACAGGTGACCGATCTCTATATATTCCTGAACCAAAGGGTCATCATCTGATACGTGCAGTATTTCTGCACCTGCCTTTCTATGACTTATATAGGAAGCAATATATTGTGTAGGACTTGTGAAGAGTGGAATTGACGTCCCACAGGGCTTCGCGGTCTGGCAATATATCTCCTTGCCGCGCGGCCCGGTCGGACCGGATGAGCCGCGGGGCGTGCACCTTGAGAACCGGATACTGCGAGGATGGACACTTACTTCAGTGTCGCATCCGGGC